>NZ_JBJODK010000006.1:0-290790 GCF_045900275.1 Clostridioides sp. GD02367
CATTCAGTAAAATATATGTGTAGTTTTTAGAGTGTTAATTTAAAAAAATAAGTTTGCTGGTGTGGCTCAACGGTAGAGCAGCTGACTTGTAATCAGCAGGTTGTAGGTTCGATTCCTATCACCAGCTCCAGTAAAGACTATGTTTTTGGCATAGTCTTTTTTTATTGTCTAATATATATTATTTTATAGTACATATTTTTAGTAATTTATGAGTTATTTACATAGAAAATAACACAGTCTAAAATAAGTATTTTAGACTGTGTCTAGAAGTTTTGAAATATCTCTAATTTGAAACTAATTTACCATGAATCACCATTCTAGCATCGTCAAATTCGTAAGTACAAGTAGAAAGTGTGACTATTTTATCATTAACATTAACTTTAATAGGTGATTTATGCAATGATTTAGAAGTAATATCTTTTATGTAATTTTGGTAATCTGATTCACTGTTAAAACTTGTTTTTAAATAGTCATAATCTGATTCTACAATGTAAGCAGAAAAGACATCATATAAAAATTCTTTTCCATTAATGATAATTTTTATTTGATTATTTTCTTTAAAAAATGTTTCATCTTTAAAATTATTTAGATTATTAAACATAGTTTTATTTTTCATATTATGTCCATATATTATGACATTTTGGTCCTCAAGAGATTTATTTCTATAATCCATAAATAATGTACCTGAAATAGAATCTTTTTTATAAAAATCTTTATCTAGATAATAAGAATTATCTTTAGATTGTACAACTGGATAATTTATATTTGTATTCTTAACAGAAAGCCAAAACTTAAAATCACTGTTTATTTTTGATAAATCCTCTTTTTTATCTTCTTTTTTTTGAAGTTCAGAGGATATTTTAGTGTCATGATTATATTTGGTAAGTTTTGAGTATATATTAAATCCGCTGTAAATTATTACTAATATTAGTATGATGTTAATTATTATTTTATATGATTTTTTCAATATTTCACCTCAAGTCAAAATAGTTTATATACTTATATTACACTATTTTTGAAGAAATTTAAATTTTTAGTATAATATGTCTTTGACATATTGAAAAATTTATGTTAACATAACTAAGTAAAATGAATATTAAGTAAGCCAGATAATCGCATGTAGTCTTACATGAGGAAAGTCGGAGCTCCATAGAGCAGGGTGCTAGGTAACGCCTAGTGGGAGCGATCCTAAGGATAGTGCAACAGAAATAAACCGCCACTTTTATGTGGTAAGGATGGAAAGGCGAGGTAAGAGCTCACCAGCAGCTAGGAGACTAGTTGGCTATGTAAACCCCACCTGGAGCAAGACCAAGATAGGAATGAAGAGTGCTGCTCGTACTCTCCGGTAGGTAGGTCGCTTGAGCTTATTGGTGACAATAAGCCTAGAAAGATGATTATCTAATACAGAACTCCGCTTATAGACTTGCTTAATTCTTTTGATAGTCAAAACATCAGTTTAAACTGATGTTTTTTTATTTGTAAATTTGTCTAATCTACTTTTAAAATTTTGAGGAATATTGTAATATAAGTTAGTACAGATATTAAAAATGGTATAATATAAGATAGATGTAAAAAGAAAAAGTAAAATGATGTAAATAATATGATATGATATAAGATGTAGCAAATTTAATAGATAATTATTTAAATATCATAATCAAATTAGCGACTTTGTACAATGTGAATATTACAATAAAATAATTGATTTAAGGAGTGAAGGTTTTGAGTGAAAATAATATAATAAGAAACACTGTTTTAAATGTCACAGCAAGTTTTTTAAAACAAGAGTCTAAGATAAATGAAAAATTAGATGGTGTTTTGGAAAAGAAATTTGAAAAAGTAGAATTTAATGAAGCAAAATATGCTGAGCTTTTAAAATTTAATATATTGTTTTATAAGACATTAGCAAGAAATACAGAACCACTTATTGGAAAATGGATAGTAGATAAGTACATACCTGAGATAGATGAATTAGAAAAGGATTTAGAATTAACTACAGCTAAATGTAGAAAGTATGTAAATAAGGCGATGAAAGAAGGTTTAGACTCTCTAAAAGCCAATGATTTAAATAGTTTTTTAGCATATGATAAAATGGAACTATCAGAGAGAAGAAGACGTTTAGAAAAGGATTAT
Organism: Clostridioides sp. GD02367; assembly: GCF_045900275.1. Taxonomy (NCBI): domain Bacteria; kingdom Bacillati; phylum Bacillota; class Clostridia; order Peptostreptococcales; family Peptostreptococcaceae; genus Clostridioides; species Clostridioides sp. GD02367. Next base: position 2,131 of record NZ_JBJODK010000006.1, read on the forward strand.
AAGGTTTTAAACTTATATAAAGACCTTCTTAACATATCACTTAGGAAGATAAGTTTAGAAAAGAAAGAATGTGGAAGTTTATTTCTTAAAAATCAAGCTGATGCCAAAAGAGAATTAAAAAGAGAGATTATATTCTGTGTAAATAAGATATTAGCTAGTAATAAAGATGTAGTATCTAAGAATGAGCAAGAAAATAGTGGACAAGATAGAGTGGAAATAAAAGCAACAGAAATTGAAGATTTACAATTAGGTAAAGATAATTCAGAAAATGATACATTATTAAATGAAGTTAAAAAATCAAGTGTAGAACAGGAATCAAATACAAATGATATAAACTTAAAGTTTATGGATAAGTTAAATAGTTTAAATAATGAGAGTATATCTCAAACTATAAACAATGAATATAAGAAGTTGTGTGGTTTAGAAGAGCTTCATTCTGTTGAAGGATATGGCTTTGGTAAAGATACTATTAAAGATTTTGCTTGTGCAACAATTGCGTTAGAATTTTTAAAGAGAAGAAATAGAGACCTTATAGAAGGTGCAATGAGATTAACTATAATTGGAGAATTTGGTGCTGAGAATTTTAAGCAATTTGTAGACTATGTAATTAAAAATAAAACAGAAATTAGTGACGATGTATGGAATGAAGCCCATAATCTAATAAAAGACAGCTACAATGAATTAGAAAATCATGAGATTGCATCAAAAAGGACTAGAAAAAATAAAGATATCGACATTGAAGAATATATTTATATGATAAAAAATGCAGATAAAGATATTTGTTTTAGAAGTAGTATTTCTATAGAAGATGATGTTAAAGATGAGACTAAAGAAGAAGTAGATAATCGTGATGAAAATATAATTGATGTTGTAGAAGAAAAAGAAAATGCAGATAAAGAAGATAATATTGATAAAGAAGATATAACTGAATCAGCAAATAAAAAGAGCAAAAAGAAATCTAAATTATTTGGATTCATGAAAAAAGAAAATAAAGAAGAAAAAATCGAACAAGAAGTTGAGCAGGAAGAAAATAATTTAGATAACATTTCTTCTGATGTAATTTTAGATAAACCTATTGAAAATAATCAAGAAGAGTCAAAAGAAATGAAGCAAGAAGAATCAGAAGAAGTGAAGCAAGAAGAATTAGAAGAAGTAAAACAAGAACTAGAAGAAGAACGTAGTGTAAAAATAGAAAAACCGATAGATAATGACTTAGATGAAAAAGTATCTTTAATTGGTGAATCTAAACTTGAAAAAGAAAGTAAAGACTCAGAAGAGAAAATAGTAAAAGAAGAAAAATTAGAAAATGAAAAGTCAGAGAGTGAAAAGTCAGTAATAATACCTATTAATAAGAAAGAAAGAGGTAATAAAAAATCAAAACATTCCTCTAATAATAAATCTAAAGATAATAAGGTAGAAATTAAAAATCATGAATCAAATAAAGATGATTTTGTAGATGAAGAAGAAGTAGGTTCTAAGAAGAGCAGAGTGAAAGAAACTATTATAGCAGTAGTTATAGTAGCGATTGTTGGTGTAGGTTACTTTATAACAGTAGGTAATAACAAGAAAAATGAGAAAGCTGTTACTCCAAAAACATCAACTCAGCAACAGGCTAACAACAAACTAACAGAGGAAGAGAAAAAAGCAAAAGCTGAGCAAGAGAAAAAGGAAGCAGAAGAAAAAGCAAAGGCTGAGAAAGAAGCAGAAGAGAAGGCAAAAGCTGAAAAGAAAGCAGCAGAAATGGAAGCATATAAAGATGGTAAAGGTGTGTATTATACTGTTTATGCTGGTTCACTTAAAGTTGAGAAAACAGCAAAAGAAACAGCAAAAGAATATGAAGCTAAAGGTATCTCTTCAACAATAATTCAAGAAAATGGATATTATAAAATAAAAATAGGTGATTATTCTCAATATGGAGAAGCACAAGAAAAATGTAATGAGTTAGCTAAGAAATCTATTGATACATATATAGCGATGTATGATAAGTATTATGATTATAAATTAGAAGATTTGAAAGAATCAGCTCCTTCATTGAGTGCTGAAGAACTTAGACAAAAATATGAAGATTTAAGAAGTGAGTTAAGAAATAAATCTGGATATCGTGAATATGTTAAACATTTAGATAAACTTTATGAAGAAATAGTTGAAGGTGCTTAGGATATTATAAAAAATAAGGAGAAATTATGTCTCAAAATAAAGAGTATTAAAGGATATTATTTATTTTGAGGCATTTTGTTCACCTTTAGAGAATACTTATAATTTTGTTTAGGTGGTGAAGGTATGTTGAAATTAGGAGAAAAAATCATATATGAGCTTTCAGATGGCTTTGAGCTTAATGGTATCAGTAGATACTCAAAAGAATATAAAAAACTTCATATAACAAATTTAGGTAATATAATAATTAGCAAAGCAGATGAAGTTAATGATGATACAGGAGTAAAATACATATATAGTTTTTCAGATAATAAAGAAAAATTAGAAGCAGTTTTAGAAGGTTCTAACATAATTGTTTATGGAAATAACTTACCTTTTTATATAAAAAGTGAAAATTCAAGTAAGAATGTTACAGCAAATCTGACTATGAAAATAACTGTGGATGAATACGATTTAATTTGTAAGAATCAAAGAGAATTTATATTTTATCTAAAGGATAATATGACTATATTAAGTTTAGATGACAATAAGTTTTATATGGGTGGAATAAATAAGGATAATGAGAAGTTCATATTTATTAGTGGCAAAAATAGATTTGAAATAAACTTTGATGATATAGAAAGATATATTTTAGAAGATAAAAAGGTATCTTTAAAAGGCTATTTTCATATGGAAAGAGAAGGGCTTATAGTAAGGTCTGTATCTATATTCAATAACAATATAGAGAATATAGTTCCATCTGATTTAAATGAAAAGGTTAGAGATAATAAAAAAATAGGAAACCTACCTAAAGATTGTGATATAGTATTTTGTAAGATATCAGGAAATATAGATGGATTTGATTACAAAAACACAAATATGCTTTTAGTAAAATATCAAGAACAATTAATTTTTATAAATAAGAAGTCTAAAAAGACTATTGTAAAGTCAGCAAGAGATAACTGTTCAAAGTTGAATTTTGGAGAAGATATTATATTATACGACAATAAGAATGTCTTCAACTTACACATAAATGATAAAAATAAAGAACTTATGGAAATAGATGATTTAAATGATATAGAAAATGAAATAGTAGGATATACATTAAAACATGCTCCATTTTTTATTCAAGAAGATTTCGATAGCCTGACTATTCTAAAGTCTTTTCAAAAAGAAATTATATCTATAAAAAATAGTGATGTAAAAGATATTGTAATTAATAAAGAGCTTGAAAGTGAAAATTCTAATTTTGTAGAAACAGAAATAAAATTTAATAATCAAAAACTAACTTTGAATCTAAGTAAAAATATGGTTCAAAAACTTATGCAAGATGTATTTATATACGCAAAACAACCTCTACTTAAAGATACTTCCATTGAAGTGTTATATAAAAACTGGTCTAAAGCTATGAATGATATGATAATATTTAATTTCTTTGGAAATATTTATTATATGAAGTATGAGTTTGATAAAGTTCTCAAAAAAGAATTAAATGATGAAATAAGAATAGATGTTATAAATGAACTTTATAAGCAAGTACAAGAACAAAGAAACAATTTAGACTTATTATCAGCTTATATGCCAAGGATGTTAGAAAATCAAGAAATAGAGTTATTTGAAAAATATAATGTTAAGCTTGATATGCAGGTATTTAAGCAGATTAAAAATTTATTATTTGATTTATCATACAACATCAGTAGTTATTTAGATGAAGTTGAGAAAAGCTTAGACAACATTATATTTGTAATATCAGGAGAAGATAAGAAGAAATATAATTATAGAATGCTAAAAGAAAGTGAAAGTGCAAGTCTTGATGTATTTTTAAAACAAGCTATATCCAGATTAAATCATTTGGTGGAAAATATGTATCCTTATTATGTGGATGAAACTAGTAGGGAAATGTTTAAGTTATTTGAAGTTTTATGGAAAAGCTACAAAAATATCAATGATGATAGTATAAAAGAAATATTATTCGAAAGAATAACAAATACATATGTATTTAGACAATTGACATTAAATAATGGAACAAATGAAAGAAGAAAAGACATAATTGAAAAAATATATAATTCTGTTGATTATGGAGCAAATAAACTAGATGAAAATATGTTTTTCACAGGAGGAATAAAGTATGTCAAGTAAATACAATGTTTGGAATTTTAACTATGAGTTTTTAGGATTAAACTCAGGAGATGAAAAAAATAATGAAGTTTATTATGAGATTGATTTAGACGAAATTTTAAATGAAAATTATATAGGTGAAGATATAGATGGAGATTTAGATACTGATGGAAATAGTATTTTAGGAGAATTGATATCTGAAATGGATATAGATGAAGATGTAAGTGTTGATATGACATATCAAGAACTAGAAGTTGATTTAGAAGATTTAGATTCTTATTTGGATGATGATATAGATAGTGATATTAAAGGTATCTTAGATGAAATTTAGTGCCTATATAAGTTTTAAATAAAAATATAAACAATAATATATTAGCCCATAAAATTAAAGGTAGATGAAATTTCATCTACCTTATATGGTCTTAAGATATTAATTATTGGGATAATATAGAATTTGAAGAAAAAGTATAAATATGGTATATTAATTTGGTACAAGAGAAAATTTACGAAGAAGGGTGAAAAAATGCAGATGACAGTTAAAAAAGCGATAATACCAGCAGCAGGGCTAGGGACTAGGTTTTTACCAGCAACAAAATCACAGCCCAAAGAAATGCTTCCTATAGTAGATAAGCCAACTTTACAGTATATAATAGAAGAAGCTATAGAATCAGGGATTGAAGAAATTCTTATAATAACAGGTAGAAATAAAAAATCTATAGAAGACCATTTTGATAAATCAGTTGAATTAGAGTTAGAATTAGAACAAAAAGGTAAGACTGAGATGTTAGAAATGGTAAGAGATATATCAAATATGGTAAATATTCATTATATAAGACAAAAAGAGCCAAAAGGTCTTGGACATGCAATCTACTGTGCAAAAAGCTTTATAGGTGATGAACCATTTGCTGTATTATTAGGTGATGATATAGTAGACTCAAAAGTTCCTTGCCTAAAACAATTAATAGATACTTATAATGAGTATAAAACAACTGTTCTAGGTGTACAAAAGATAGCTAAAGAAGATACTAATAAATATGGTATATTAGATGTGAAACATATAGAAGAGAGAGTATACAAAGTTAAGGATATGGTTGAAAAACCTGCAATTGAAGAAGCACCATCAGATATAGCTATACTTGGAAGATATATAATAACGCCTGCAATCTTTGATATATTAGAGAAGCAAGCACCTGGTAAGGGTGGAGAAATACAACTGACAGATGCGCTTCAGACTCTAGGGAAGCAAGAGGCTATTTACGCATATAACTTTGAAGGAAAAAGATATGATGTAGGAGATAAGATTGGTTTTTTAGAGGCGACAATAGACTTTGCATTAAAAAGAGAAAATCTAAAAGATGATTTAATGGATTATATGAGAAAAAAAGTAAGTGAAAAATAAATATTAGAAAAGAGGTAATTACTATGGCAGTTTTAGTAGCTGGGGGAGCAGGATATATAGGAAGCCACACAGCAATAGAACTTTTAGAATCAGGTTATGAAGTTGTTATAGTTGATAACTTAAGCAATAGCAATTCAATAGTCGTTGATAGAATTAAAGAGTTATCTGGAAAACCAATAAAATTTTATAATATTGATATCAGAAATAAAAATGAAATGCATGTTGTATTTAAAGAAAATAATATTGAGTCAATTATACATTTTGCAGCTTTAAAGGCTGTTGGTGAATCAGTAGAAAAACCAATTGAATATTATAGCAATAATCTAATAAGTACTTTAAATCTATTTGAATTAATGAGAGAATATGATGTTAAAAAATTTGTATTTAGTTCTTCAGCCACTGTATATGGAGACCCACATACTTGTCCTATATTAGAGGATTTCCCACTTTCTGTAACTAATCCATATGGAAGAACTAAGCTTATGATAGAGCAGATGTTAGTAGATATATCGAAGGCAGACGATTCATTAGATATAGCACTTCTAAGATACTTTAATCCAGTAGGTGCTCATAAGAGTGGTAGAATAGGTGAAGAGCCAAATGGAGTTCCAAGTAATTTAATGCCTTATATAACAAAAATAGCAGTAGGTAAATTAAAAGAATTAAGTGTGTATGGGAATGATTATCCAACACATGATGGGACAGGGGTTAGAGATTATATACATGTATTAGACTTAGCTGCTGGTCATGTAAAAGCATTACAAAAATTAGAAGAAAATCCAGGTCTTGTTGTTTATAATTTAGGAACTGGGAAGGGCTATAGTGTTCTCGATTTAGTCAAAGCATTTTCTAAAGCAAGTGGAAAAGAAATACCATACAAGATTGTAGGAAGAAGAGCTGGAGATGTAGCTATGTGTTATGCAGATTCTTCTAAGGCAGAAAAAGAGCTTGGATGGAAAGCTAAATATGAACTTGAAGAAATGTGTCAAGATTCGTGGAGATGGCAAAGCATGAATCCAAATGGATATGAGGAATAGAATATTATTAAATGTATAAATGTAACAAATTTGTAAATATAAGGGATTGGTAATTTTATGTTATAATTAGACACATGTAGTAATGTTTCTAAAAGAGGGGGAAGTTATAGTGAAAAAAAGTCTAAAAAAGTATTTAGTACTAGCACTGACTTTAGTTTTAGTATTTGCATGTGGTGTACCAGAATCAAGTGCAGCTAGTAAGCATGTAATTATAGTAAACTCAAGAAAAAATACTCTAGGATACTTTGTAAATAGTAAACTTGTAAAAGAGTTTAAAATTGCAACAGGGAAAAAAGGTTCAGAGACACCAACAGGGAAGACAAAAGTAGTTAATAAGATAAAAAATAGACCATATTATAAAGGTAATATACCTGGAGGAAGTCCAAGAAATCCATTAGGAGATAGATGGATGGGACTAGCGTTAAAAGGAACTTATGGAGATACATATGGAATACATGGAAATAATGATGAGAGTTCTATAGGAAAGCATATTTCTGGTGGATGTATAAGAATGCATAATAAAGAAGTTAGATGGTTATTTGACCAAGTTCCAGTGGGTTCAGATGTAATTATAGATTATAGTAATGATAGTTATATAAAAATAGCAGCAAAATATAAGATAAATTTAAACCAAACAGGATGGAAAACAGAGAATGGTAAGAAGTATTATGTAAAATCTGATGGAACATACCAAAAAAATAGTTGGTTAAAAATAAATGGAAAAATGTATTATTTTGATGCTTCAGGAGTAATGCAAACAGGATGGAAAACAATTAACAACAAAAAATATTACTTGGGAACTGATGGAGTAAGAGTATCTGGATGGAAAGTAATTGATGGAAAGACTTATTACTTTAATGCAGATGGAGTAATGCAAACGGGATGGCAAGAAAAAGATGGAAAGAAATACTACCTAGATGCTGATGGATTAGCAGTTATAGGATGGCAAGAAATAGATGGTAACAAATATTACTTTGACAAAACAGGAGTAATGCAGACAGGATGGCAACAAATAGAAGGAAAATCTTACTATTTAGATAAAGATGGTAAAATGCTAACTGGCACTCAAAAAATAGATGGAAAAGATTATACTTTCAATGAAGATGGAACTATAAATCCTACATGGGACACAGTTATAGGAGCAAATAGATTTGATACAGCTAAGAAGATAAGTTCAGTTGGAAATTGGAATGCTGAGAGTTCAGATACTGTTGTATTAGTAAATGGTAATGCAATAGCTGATGGTATAACAGCTACTCCTTTGGCAAGTAGTTATAACTCAACAATACTTCTTACTAATACAGATAAATTACCATCTGAGACTATTGAACAAATGAAGTTATTAGCACCTAAAACAGTAATATTGATAGGTGGAGAAAATGCAATAAGCTCTAAATTAGAACAAGAAATAAAAACTACTTTTAATACAGAAACAAAGAGAATAGCAGGTCAAGATAGATACCAGACTGCTACAAAAATAGCTACAGAACTTGGAAGTAGGGAAGAAATAAAAACAGCTTATATGGTTTCTGGAAGTGGAGAAGCAGACGCGCTATCTATAGCTTCTAAAGCTGGAGAAGAAAAGCAACCTATAATATTAGTTAAAAAAGATGGAATAACTGAAGAATCTTATGCATGGCTAACAGAAAGAAAATTAGAAAATGCATACTTTATAGGTGGACCAAGTGCAATTAATGATTCAACAATAGCAAAAATGAACGAGATAACTACTGAAGATGTTTCAGGAAATAGAATATATGGAAATAGCAGAGTAGATACTAATGCGAAAGTAATAGAGAAATTCTATGGAGATGTTGATTTACAGGCTATATTAGTTAGTAAATCAGATACTTTAGTTGATGCTTTATCAGCTGGACCATTAGCTGTAAAACTACATTCACCAATAGTTTTAATGGATAATTCAGGATTATCATCAGAACAACAAAGAGTATTTGCAAATAAAAAAGTTGAAACTCCTTATCAAATTGGAGGAGGAGTATCTTATATAGTAATGGATAAATTAATGGATATTATTGGAAAATAATAGAACTATACATTGAGAAATAACTATAATTGAGATGTGAAATCCAATCGCCAAAAGCGTTGATTGTTTTTACATCTCAATTTTTTAGTTTAAATTTAAATTTAAGTTATATAAAAATCTTGGAATATTTTTAAAACTCATATAAAATGGATATAGATGCTATCATCATATGTTAAGAGGGTGAGTGAGATTACAAAGAAAAAATATATAATGTTTATCGATGAAAGTGGAAGGGCAGATATAAATCATGAAGACCCATTTACATTAACAGGAGTAATTTTTGAATATAAATATGCAGTGAGTCAAGGAGATTATGTCTGTTCCTTAAGGAAGGAAATGGATGTATTTAAAGAACAGTGCTTTGGGACTAGTAATATAGGAATACATTTGACGGATATATCGAGAAAATCAAGAGCTTTTGAGAAGTTTGATGATTCACAGATTAAGTTTTTTTATGATGAGTTGCCCTTATTTCTATCTAGATTAGAGTGTACTATAATATCAGTAACAGTAGATAAAGCTAGATTAAAAAAATATTATGCGCCTTCAAAAGAACCTTATGTAGTGGCTTTTATACATGTACTTCAGAACTTTTATTCTTTTGTAAATAATGAAACTGTGGAATCTGCAAGAATAGTTATCGAATCAAGGGATGATGTATCAAATTTAAAAGTACAAAAGGCATTTTTCGATGTTTTTAATAATGGAACAATATATTTAGACATAGATGAAGAATTAAGAGATAAGGTTAAAGGGTTTATAATTGCTAAAAAGGAAGATGTAGATTATAGAGAAGGTTTGGAGATAGCAGATATTTTATGTAATCCTCTTAGTAGAGCAAGAAGAGGATTAATAGAAGCTAATCCAAAGTGTATGCAATATGGAGAAAAAAATAAAATATTTAAATCTATAAGAAATAAGATATATACTCCGACTAGTGTGAATGACATAAGAAATTGGGGATTCAAAGAGGTTCCCATTATAGAGCCTGTTGGACCATGGCTTGAAAAAATGAGATAGACAGTGTTGACAAGTATTACAAAGTCTGTTATAATGTAAATAACTTAGTTATTCAGGAACTGGAACTCAGTTGCTGTTGTATAACGATAATTACTGAGACTCGGATGCCGACTGTCAGTTAGGAATCTATACTTTTAAAAGTATAGATTTTTTTATTTTATAAAAATAATAAAAGAGGATATTTGAAAATAACCCCTTTATCAATAAATTATAGCTGAGCGTTTTTAATGACAAAATTTTTAAAGTTTTTAATTGCAGGAGGTAAATATCTATCTTTTATAACCGCTAAATAGAAATTTCTTTCCCAACTTGGATGAACAATCTGAATTACTTTCACTTTTGTAAAGCTGAGCATATTCATATTTGGGACTACTGCAATTCCAAAATTTTTTGCAACTAATCCAGCAATGACTTGGTCTTCTTCCACTTCATAGACTATGTTAGGTTGTTGATTTATTTTTTTAAACATATCATCAATTATATATCTAAGCCCACTTCTCTGATTAAATACTATTTGAGGATAAGGTATGGTTTCTTTTAAGTCTATAGTATCCTTTGCAGCTAATGGGTGGCTATATGGTACAATTAATACTAAATCTTGTTTAGCAACAGGTATAAATTCAATTCCCTTTTCTTTTTCAAGTTTAGAACAAAATGCAATATCATATTTTCTTTCTTTAAGACCTTGAATAATGTCTGTAGTTACACCAGTATGGAATTTAAAATCTATTGATTTATCAGGATTAGATTTTAAAAACTTATGTACTATATCAGGGATAAAGTCAGTACCAAGTGTTCTAAGGAAGGCTAAGTCGATTTGCCCTTCACCAGTACCAGTTATTTTTAATGATTTTACACTTGAATCTAAAATTTCTAATGATTTTTCCACATCTTTTAAAAATATTTTTCCATATTTAGTAAGGACTATATTTCTACCTTCCTTTTCAAATAGAGCCACTCCAAGTTCACTTTCTAGCAAAGATATAGCATGACTTAAGCTTGGTTGTGTTATAGATAAATTTTCTGCTGCTTTTGTATAATGTTCTAAATATGCCAGTGTAACAAAATAGCGTAGGTGGTATAAATTCAATTTTTGTTCATCCTTTCCTGAGTATTTTTATTTATATATTTGGAGAAGTTGACATTTAAGATATTTTCACATTTTTATTATATATGATTATGTAGTAAGAATAAAAGCTTTTAAAGAAATTTATCGTTTTTTGTCTGAAATATATGATAAAGATATTTATATCATGCGCTAGAAAAGTAAAATAATTATCCTGTAAATAAAATCTATAAACAAAATCTATGAATTGATAGGAAATTATCAATTTGTTATTAATAAAGTCTCATGGTACAATAAATCTATAAAATCTAGATAAAGATAAATCAAAAAACACTTTTGTTTTTAAAGTTAAATAATACTACTAGTAGGATAATTAAAAATATAAAATCAAAAATACTATTGTTTTTAAAGAAAATAAAGGGGGCAAATTTAACTCATGAATAATCAAAAAAATCTTAATATTCCAATTACAATTAGTTCTTATACATTAGGTACAGAAGTTTCATTCCGTGATAGAGTACGTATTGCGAAAGAAGCTGGTTTTGATGGTATTGGATTACGAGCTGAAAATTATGTAGATGCAAAACACGCTGGCGTTACAGATGAAGAAATGCTTGCGATTCTTGATGAATATAATATGAAGGTTACAGAAGTAGAATATATAACTCAATGGGGAACAGAAGAAGATAGAACAGAGGCTCAAAGAGAAAAAGAACAAAATGTTTATCATATGGCTCGTTTATTTAATGTTAAACATATAAATTGTGGTTTATTAGAAATGATACCAGAAGAACAAATTATAAAAGCACTAGGAGAATTATGTGATAGAGCAGGAGAGCTTATTATAGGTCTTGAGTTTATGCCATATAGTGGTGTACCAGACTTAGCTACTGCATGGCGTGTTGTTAAGGGATGTAATCGTGAAAATGCAATGCTTATATTAGATACTTGGCACTGGGCTAGAGCAAAACAGACAGCAAAAGACCTTGCACCTGTTCCAGCAGACAAGATAGTATCAATTCAAGTATGTGATGTTTTAGAAACTCCTTATGAAAAACTTAGAGATGAATCACTACATGACCGTTTGGCTCCAGGTGAGGGATATGGAAACACAGAAGAATTTGTAAAAATAATAAAAGAACACAATATATCACCAAGAGTTATAGGGGCAGAAGTAATATCTGATTCTTTAATATCTAAGGGATTATCAACTGCTGCTGAAACTGTGTTTAATGCAACTAAGAACGTTTTAGATAAAGCATGGCCTGAAGTATCTCCAAAATAAATCTATACAATAGAAAAATATACAAGTATTATAATATGAAAATTTTAAATTGAAACTTGAAAGGAAGGAAAACCTTATGAAGATTAGTTCTATGTTTACACCTATAAAAATTGGTTCGATGACAGTTCCAAATCGTTTTGTAGTTCCTCCAATGGGAAATAATTTTGCAAATACAGATGGGACTTTAAGTGAAATCTCTAAGGCTTATTATCTTGAACGTGCTTTAGGTGGTTTTGGATTGATAACAATAGAATCCAGTGTTGTAGACAAAAAAGCAAAAGGAGGTCCTCGTAAACCTTGCTTATATGATGATAGTACAATAGATAGTTTTAAAAATGTAATAGATGCTTGCCATAATGCAGGTTCAAAGGTATCTATACAATTACAACATGCTGGTTCTGAGGGAAATGAAAAAATAGCAGGTCATCCATTAAAAGCTGCATCTGCAATACCTGCATCGAATGGTCGTAATACACCATTAGCAATAACGACTGAAGAAATATATGAACTTATAGAATCTTATGGAAATGCTGCATTACGTGCACAAAAAGCTGGTGCAGATGCTGTTGAGGTTCACTGCGCTCATGGATATTTAGTTAGTAGCTTTATATCACCAAGAACAAATAAGCGTGTAGATGAGTTTGGGGGATGTTTTGAAAATAGAATGAGATTAGCTCGTCTTATTATTGAAAATATACGTAAAAAGGTAGGAGATTCTCTAGCAATATTATGCCGTATAAATAGTACAGATGATATCTTAGGTGGAATTGATGTACATGACAGTTCAGTAATAGCAGCATATCTAGAAGATTGTGGAGTAGATGGACTTCATGTATCTCGTAGTATACATATACATGATGAATATATGTGGGCTCCTACAGTTTTACATGCTGGATTCAGTGCAGAATTAGTCACAGAAATAAAAAAAGCTGTTAGTATACCTGTAATAACAGTTGGACGTTATACAGAACCACAATTTGCTGAATTAATGGTTAGACAAGGTAGATGTGATTTAGTAGCATTTGGTAGACAAAGTTTAGCTGACCCAGGAATGCCTAATAAGGCTAAAAATGGAAAGCTAGATGAAATGATACCATGTATAGCATGCTTGCAAGGATGTGTACCAAATATGTTCCAAGGGAAACCTATAGCCTGTCTTGCAAATCCTATATTAGGTCATGAAGCAGAACTTAAACCAGCTGAGATTAGTAAAGAAGTACTTGTTGTTGGTGGAGGCGTTGGAGGTATGCTTGCAGCATGGATATGTGCTAAAAGAGGACATAATGTAACTTTGGTTGAAAAATCTGAAATGCTTGGTGGTCAAATGCGTTTAGCTGCATATCCTCCAGGTAAGGGAGATATCACTAATTTAGTTAGAAGTTACATTTCAAAATGTAATCAATATGGTGTAAAAATATGTACTAACACAGAAGCTACAGTAGAACTTATAAAAGAAAAATCACCTGATGCAGTTATTATAGCTACTGGAGCAACTCCACTTGTACTTCCTATACCAGGAATTAATGACTCAGGATTAATACATGCTGTAGATCTTCTTGATGGTAAGAAAACTTGTGGGAAAAAAGTACTTGTTGTCGGTGGAGGAATGGTTGGTTGCGAAGTAGCAGCTTTCCTTGGAGAACAAGAGCATGAGGTTACTGTCATTGAGCTTAGAGAAGAAGTTGGTGCAGATGTAATTTCAGAGCACCGCAAGTTCCTTATGAATGATTTTGAAAATTATAATATACATACTGTTACTGGAGCAAAAGTCGCTAAATTCTATGATGATGGTGTTGATTATTTACTTGCAGATAGTACAGAACATGATTTAAAAGGATTTGACTCAGTAGTACTTGCTATGGGTTCTCGTAATTATGACCCATTAAGCGAGGTTGTAAAACAATTTGTAAAAGAAACTCATGTTGTTGGAGATGCAGTAAAAGCACGTAGAGCATTAGATGCAACAAAAGAAGCATTTGAGGTAGCATTAAATATATAAATAATAAATAAATTTTTCTTTGCAAATAGTTGAATAGATTATTTGCAAAGAAAATGATAATATTGGGAGGAAAAGATAGTTATGGAAATTTCAGGTAGAACAGGATTGTTTGCATTAATAGGTACACCAGTTGGTCATTCTAAATCACCAGTGATGTATAACTATAGTTTTGAAAAATTAGATTTAGATTATAGATATTTAGCTTTTGATATTACAGTAGATAAGGTAAAAGATGCACTTTCGGCAATAAAAACTTTTAATATAAAGGGTGCTAATGTAACTATGCCATGTAAATCTGCTGTTACAGAATATATGGACGAACTTTCTCCAGCAGCTCGTATAATTGGAGCATGTAATACAATTGTAAATGAAGATGGAAAGTTAGTTGGTCATATAACAGATGGGGTAGGTTATGTTCGTAATTTAAAAGAAAATGGAGTAGAAGTTAAAGATAAAAAGATTACAATTATGGGTGCTGGTGGTGCAGCAACTGCTATACAGGTACAATGTGCATTAGATGGTGCAAGAGAAATATCTATTTTCAATGCTAAGGATGATTTTTATAAAAGAGGAGAAAAAACAGTTGAGAATATAAAAAAAGAAGTACCAGAATGTGTTGTTAACCTATATGACTTAGATGATATAGAAAAGCTTTATGAAGAGATAGAATCAAGTGATATATTGACAAATGCAACTCTTATTGGTATGAAACCTTATGATAATGAAACTAATATAAAAGATGTTAGTGTTTTAAGAAAAGAATTGGTAGTAACAGATGTTGTTTATAATCCAAAGAAAACAAAAATGATTGAAGATGCAGAAGCTAATGGATGTAAAGCTATTGGCGGATTAGGAATGTTATTATATCAAGGAGCAGAAGCCTTTAATCTATACACTGGATTAGAAATGCCTGTAGAAGAGATTAAGGAATTGTGTTTTAAATAGTAATTTACAAATTGTCATAGTGGGTTATATATCACAGTCTAGTCAGGTTTAAAGGTTTGACTATACTTTAAACCCATTATGGTGATGAGTTTATTGTACACAAAAATGTTAATAAATTAACAAGAATAGGAGAAGAACTATGAACAATAAAAAGTATTATCCTACTGCCATAGCATTGTATTTTTCATATTTTTTACTTGGTATCGGAATTTCAATTTTAGGACAATATAAACCAGAATTTTCATCAATGTGGGGGGCTAAAACATTATCAGATGGTACATTAGATGTAAGTATTGTTTTAGCTGTTATTGCCGCATTAGGATTGGGTAGACTTATATCATATCCATTTGCAGGGCCTATTTCAGATAAGTATGGAAGAAAAGTAAGTGGACTTATAGGAAATTTTCTACATGCAATTTTCTTTGTTGGAATTGTATTTTCACCAAATTTTTATGTAGCATATGTATTTGCAATAATTGGGGGAGCAGCAAATTCATTTTTAGATACTTGTGTAACTCCTTCTTGTATGGAGATATTTGCTAGTTTGGGAACAATAGCTAATATGTTTACTAAATTTACAATAGCTTTAGCACAATTTTTACTTCCTTTTATAATTGGATTTGTCGCAGCAAATTCAATATCATTTAAAGTTATTTTTATAGTGACAGCGATTCTTATTGTTATAGATGCAATTTTGATAGCGATATTACCATTTCCACCAGCTAATAATGTTACTGATAATAAAGGAAAAACAGTTAAATCAGAAAAGATGAAATTTACACCAACAAGTATAGCTCTTGTTTGCATTGGTTTTACATGTACATCAACATTTGTACTATGGTTAAATTGCAATCAGGAATTGGGAAAATTATATGGCATGGCTGACCCTACAAAAATTCAGTCTTTCTACTCAATGGGAGTAATATGTGCAGTATTAATAACTTCTGTACTTATTAAAAAATATATTAAGCCAATAAGAATACTAGTTATATATCCTATAATAGCTTTATTTATGTTATTAGTAGTATATTTTGTTCAAACTCCAACTATTTGTATGCTAGGAGGATTTGTAATTGGTTATTCAGCAGCAGGTGGTGTTCTTCAATTAACCACATCAACAGCAAATGAAATGTTTCCAACTAATAAAGGAAAAATAACGTCTATAGTTATGATTGCATCGAGTATAGCAAACTATGTTATATTAAACATAGCAGGTATTATTACAAAATCAGGTGGAGTAAATGGACCAAAATATGTTGTATTATTTAATGTGGCTATAACTTTTGTTGGAATTTTACTTGCCTTATTTGTAAATATGAGATATGGAAAAGAAAAAGTGTATGATTATGATGTTTAATATTAGTATAATATAACTGTAAGGATTTTTAATTTTGTCCAGTTTGAAAGCTGAGGTGTCACTATGGAAAATATAGAAAAGATAAGAGAAAAAATAAATTTATATGATGATGAGCTTATAAATTTGCTTGAGAAAAGAATGGAATGTATAAAGGATATTATAGATATTAAAAAAGAAAACGGTCTTCCTATTTTACAATCAGAGTATGAAAATAAAAAAGAAATGGCATTAATTAATAAGTTAAAGGGTAATAAATTTGAAAATGAAATTATAGATGTTTTTAGATATATGGTTAAAACAAGTAAGAGGATACAGGCTAAAAATTTATTTTCTTATAATATAATGCTTGTTGGATTTATGGGTGTAGGTAAGAGCACTATATCATCATACTTGAGTCATTTATTAGAGATGGAAAGAGTAGAAACCGATTTATATATAGTAGAGCAACAAGGTATGAGTATTTCTGAAATATTTGAGAAGCTAGGGGAGGAGTATTTTAGAAATCTTGAAAGCCAAACTCTAATAAATTTGCAACAAAAGAAAGGTCTTGTTGTTTCCTGTGGAGGAGGGATTGTACTCCGAGATAAAAATGTAGAATATATGAAAAAAAATGGAAGGGTTGTCTTATTGACAGCAAGCCCAGAAACTATTCTTCAACGTGTTAAACATAGTGATGAAAGACCGATACTTAATAATAATATGAATGTAGAATTTATATCTGACCTAATGAAAAAACGAGAATCAAAATATATGGCATCTGCAGATATTATTATCAATACAGATAATAAGATAATAAAAGAGATTTGTGAAGAGATGATTGTAAAGTTAACTGAATTTGATAGATAAATTTAACATTATAATAGGCTTATATTAAAAAAATTATCATTTAAACAAATAAGAGTATTATTTACTGCTAGAATATAAGGTATTTACATAATAAATCTTACTAATATTACTAGAATTTCAAATTCTAGTAATATTTTTTTGTGTAGAAATGTAAACTTGTTGAAATAAGTAGTATAATCAATATAAATTACATCATGTAAAGGAGGATAATTTAATGGGCAGTATTTTTAAACAATTGCAAGAAGTTGAGGGTTATGATGGATACAAAGAATCCTTTGAAATGAATTACTTATGTATATATGAAAATATACCTTTAAGAGAACAAGTAGAGCTTGCAAACAATCTAGCAGATGGAATTTTAAGTATGTATAAAAGTGAATCTAATGAAATCTATTTATTGGAGAATAATAATTTTAAACCTCTAATTTGCTATTTTGAAATTTTTATAAAAAAGATAAACACTTTGGTAAAAGAAATGCTGATTGATAAGAAATGGTTATGTAAGCTAACTAAAGAATTAATATATAAAAGTGAAAAGGCTGAGTATGTAAAACTTGGATTAGTTTTAAGTGAGAAATATTTAGAAGTGGAAAATATAAGAGAAGTTGTAGATACATTCTCTAAATCTGGAGAATATGTATTTTATTTGAGTAATACTATTAAGAAACTAGAATTTTACAATACATATTTATTTAATTTATCTAAAAAAGCTACAGGCTCAATAAAAGTATTTGCTATTGTTAACATGGAGATTTTGGATTCTAAAATAAATTCCTATTTGATTGAGGAAGGTTACAAAGATACAAAATATGAACGATTATTGATTAATTATATTGTTTCTATTATTGATTTATATGAATATCTTGAAAGAAGAGATTTAGATAGAGAAAAAATAAATAACTTAGCACATCTGATATGTAACTATCTATTAAGCGTAGAGTTTAAATACATAGGAAATAAAGTCATATTAGTAAATCAATTTTTACCAATTGTAGTGACGTATGGAACTACCTTTAAAAGTTTATATTCAATTTTTTTAATAGCTATAAATGTCTTGAAAGATGAAAATATAGAATGTGATAAAGTCGAATTCGAGAAAGAAATGAATGCTGTCTTACTTAGTAAAAAGTGGAAGGGCATATATTTTGAAGCATTAAAAAATGCAAATGGAAAAACAGAAGATATGATAAAAATGTCAGAAATTTATGCTGTAAATCTATCCTTTGATGATTTGTTGCCGTATTTGGATAGAGATATTAGAGATTTTGAAGTATATTGGTATATATCTAAAAAAGGAGAGACGAGTTCTAAATTAAAATTATTAAACTTTTTTGAAAAGAAATTTAACCTAGATGATTTAACTGGGAAAATGGAAGATATAGAAAAAGATAGATTAACACAAGAATATTATGATGATATGTTATTTTTTATTGTAATTAAAGGTAGTAATTCACTATATCCACAAGGGAAAAATATATCTTTAAAAGGTATATTTGGAAATATAAATGAAGTAAGAAAAGAATCTATAAATATTTTAAAAAGATACAGAGAAAAATTATCTCTTGAAGAGTTGAAAATAGTTAAAGAAGCTTACGAAAAAGAAAGAAATATAAGACTGAAGGATGAACTTAGAAGATTATTATATGAAAGCAATAATTTAAAGAAAGAATTTGTAAATATTGAAAAAATAAAAGTGGATGAACATGGCAAGGATATATACTTAACTTCAGTAGCCGTTGCTGGTTCAAGGTTTAGAAATAGAGAATGTCTTGAAAAAGAATTAGAAAAGAGTAAGATATATTATCTAAATAGAGAGAAAGATAATTTGTATGATGAAAATGCTATTAAAATAGTTGGGGAAACTGGGTATGTAATAGGCTATGTTCCAAGAAAAGATAATTATATTTTAAGTAACTTAATAGATGGAGGCAAGTTATTGTATTGTAGAGTAACTGAATACAATTTATATGAAGATTATATCTATGCAAATGTGTATTTAAGTTATAAGGATGTAATTGAAACAGTTGAAAATTCTCTGAAAATGGTATTAGATAAGAGAAAAGTAAAAGTTATAAACTAATAATCTTATATATTGCTTAAGAATTATATTATAAACAGTAACATTTGATATTATCTAGTTGAAATATAGAAAAATTTAAAATACAATGAATATATAAATAATTTTAATTTGCAATCTGTAAATATGGTTTTAATCTGGGGGAATAAATACATAAGTTTTATAAGTAAAATAAATGAATAGTAAATATTTAAAGAATTTTATATTTATATTGTTTATTAAAAATAGGGGGAGAACTTATGAAGATACAAAAAAAAATATTTATTATTCTTATATTGGTTTCAATAATTCCATCAATAATTATTGCTGGAATTTGTATACACAAGTTTACTAAAAATTCTAATGAATTGATGAAAAATAACATTAAAACAGCTACAATAATACAATCAAAACGTTTAAAGAGTTTTTTTAGTCAGAAAGGAATTACATTAAAAACGACTTCTCAAATTGCTGAAATTCAAGAGTATTTATCCAATGAAAATAAGAAAATTATAGTTGATGGAGTAAAACAAGCAAATATAAATAGTATACTAAAAGATATTAATAATAAAGAAAAATTTTTGCTTAGAATGTCACTTATTGATAAAAATGATGTAGTAGTAGCATCCAGTGATGAAAATATTATTAATAAAAAAGCACTAATGTCAGGTTCAGAATTTAAAGGTTTGCCACAAGATAGTTTAAAGATTTCTAACATAAATAATAAGAAGAGTTTTTATATAAGTAAAAGAAACTTTGTAATAGGGTATCCCATTTGGATTAATAATGAATATCAAGGTTTTGTATCCTTTATTGTAGATACAGACTATATTAAAAATATAATAAATGATATACCTTCTTTTAATACTGGTAAAATGATTGTAATCGACTCTATAGGAAATGTAGTGGCTAATGATGGTAAATATAAATATGAAAATATAATAGATGATGAAAATTTTTTTAAAGAATGGGATTCTAAAAATTTTAAAAATAATCCAGATGGATTTATAAGTTACTCTGAAGACCATATCAAAAATATTGGATATTATTCTGAGGTATCAGATGGATGGTTTATATTAAGTACTGTAGAGGCATCAGAGATAATGAAGCCAATTGACAAGGCAATAATTGCTGTATTACTTTTTATGATTTTAATTATATTTTTTATATGTATAATTTCTGTATATGTAAAAAAACACTTTTTAAATCCTATGGGTAAATTACTTGAGGGGATAGAAAAAATAAAAGATGGAGATATGAGTATAAGATTTAATCTTGATACGAATAACGAGTATGCTAAAATTACTACTGCTTTCAATAGTCTGATTGATACTATGGTCAATAATTCTGAAGAACTAAAAAGAATAAATGATGATTTAAAGGTGCTTACTGCAAATATTCCTGGAGGAGTATATAAATACAGTTGTGATGGAAACTACATATTTAATTTTGTTAATGAAGGATATCAAAACCTATTAGGATATACAAAAGAAGAGCTTGAATTATTTTTTGATAACAAGTTGTTAAATGTAATATATGAAGATGACCGTGAAATAGTGAAAGATAAATTAGAAAGGCAACTAAAAAGTGGTAATATACTTGAAGTTGAGTATAGAGTAGTTCATTCAGATGGAGAGATACGCTGGTTATTAGATAAAGGACAAATAGTAAAAGATAAGCATGAACATTCGTGGGTATATTGTGTTGTGATTGATATTACATCAAGTAAGTCGGCACAAGAACGATTAGATGTAAGTGAAGAGTGTTATAGAATTGTTATGGACCAAGAGAATAACATTGTCTTTGAGTGGAACTTAAATACAGATACAGTGAATATTTCTGACAAATGGGAAAAGAAATTTGGATATAAACCAGTAAGAAATAATCTAATTGAGAATATGCTAGAAAAGGAAATGATATACAAAGATGATATAGAAAAGTGTATAGAACTTTTTACTAGAGCTATGGATGGTGACAATTCATATAATGAAACAGAACTTAGATTTAGAAAAGGAAAAAATGAATATATTTGGTGTAAAGTTAGATTATCTAGTATTATTGATAAGTATAATCAATGTACACGTGTTATAGGTGTTGTTGCAGATATAGATAAAGAAAAAAGGAAAAACGATGAATTTAAAAATAAAGCACAGAGAGATTTACTTACAGGATTATATAATAAAATTACAACAGAAGATTTAGTTAGAACTTATTTAGAAAATGAAGGTAAGGAATGTCGTAGTGCATTGTTTATAATAGACATTGATGACTTCAAGGGGATTAATGATAATCTAGGGCATTTATTTGGAGATGCAGTTTTAAATGATATAGCATCTAAATTTGTAAATATTTTTAGAGACAGTGATATTATCGGACGTATAGGAGGAGATGAATTTTTAATTCTTCTAAAAAACTTGAATTCAGAAGAAATACTAAAGCAAAAAGCAGATGAATTAATGAGTTTATTTAGACGTTCATTTACAGGTAAAAATAAAGATTATAAAATTTCTGGAAGTATAGGGATTGCTATTTATCCTCAGCATGGTAAAAATTTTAATGAACTTTTTAGAAGTGCAGACAATTCATTATATGTAGCAAAAGACAAAGGTAAGGATTGCTATTGGATATGTGAAAGTAATAGTCAAACTATGGATAGTGAAATAATAAGAACTAAAAACTTTACTTCTGTATTAGGTGGAGAAGAAGATATTGATGAGGCATATAAAACAAAATCTACATCTAAACAAAATCTTTCTGAGTATATATTTAGAATTTTATATGAATCCAAAGATGTTGATACTGCAGTAAATTTTATCTTGGAGCTGGTTGGTAGGTCATATAATGTAAGTCGTGCATATGTGTTTGAAAATTCGGATGACAATACTTATTGTAGCAATACATTTGAATGGTGTAATGATGGTATTGAACCAGAAATAGAGAATCTCAAAGAAGTGTCATATAGTCTAATTGGAGATTATAAGCAATATTTTAATGAGAGAGGAATTTTTTATTGTAAAGATATATCTACACTTAATGGTGGATTATATGAAATATTGGAAGCACAAGGGATTGTTTCTATGTTGCAGTGTGCAATCTTAGATGAAGGAGAATTCAGTGGATATGTAGGGTTTGATGACTGTAATGGAAATAGATTTTGGACAAAGGACGAAATAGAATCCTTGACCTTTATATCAGAAATATTAAGTGTATTTTTGATTAACAAACATAAGCAAGATAAATTAATAAAATCTTATGAGACTACAAAGGTAATTATGGACAATTTGAATTCATGGACTTATGTAATAAATAAAAATACTTATGAACTATTATTCATAAATCAAAAGACATTGAGTATTGCCCCAAATGCAAAGATAAATCAATTGTGTTACAAGGCATTTTGGGGGAGAGATGAGCCATGTGATATTTGTCCAATGAATGGACTTAATGAAGAAAAAAGGTCCTGTACAATTGATATGTATAATGATAATCTTAATGTCTGGAGTAGTGCAAATGCTTCATATATAGAATGGAATGAAGAAAAAGGAGCTTGTCTAATGTGTTGTAATGATATAACTAAGTATAAAGTCAATGAATATAAGGTTTAATATATAATCTTTTCTTGTTGCTATGTAAGAAAAATATATAGCTAAATTATTTTTGAAGCAGATAAAAAACAATTGTTTTGTATATATGATGTATAATCAAAGTTATATATTCATATTTACAAAACAATTGAAATTTGTATTATTTTATAATTTTAAATTTAGAAGGAATTTTAACTTCTGCTTTTTCTTTTATTTTAGAAGCTTGTTCTTTAACCTTATTTAACAATTCAGACTCATTTACAACCAATACGTTTCTTTCTTTCATTAGCCATTTACCATCACAAATTGTAGAATCTACATTTTCGCTAGTCATAGAATAAACTATATTTCCAATTGGATTATGCATTGGTAAAGAATGAATTGTATCTGGATTTAGAATAATCATATCTGCTTTTTTTCCTACTTCAAGGCTACCAATTTCTTTTTCCAATAGAGCACATTTTGCTCCATTTATAGTAGCCATTTCTAATACTTCTTCAGCAGGAATGACTGTTGGATTTAAAGTTCTACCTTTATGTATTAATGAAGTTAAGTACATATCCCTCATAAGGTCCATTCTATTATTTGAAGGTGCTCCATCAGTACCAATTGAAACTGGTATTCCTTTTTCTAACATTTCAGGAATTGATGCAAATCCTAGAACTACTTTCATAGCTGCAGCTGGATTATGAGAAACTTTTACATCGTGTAATCTAAATAAATCAATTTCTTTATGAGTAAGCCAAACTGTGTGAGCAGCTAAAAGATTTGGACCTAATATACCTAATTTATCAAGATACTCAACTGTTCCAACTCCATTCTTCTGTTTTACAAATGAAATCTCATCAGCTATTTCAGCAATATGCATATGTATACCTGTATCATACTTGTCAGCTAGTTGTTTAGTCTTAATAAGTAATTCGTCTGTTGTATTAAAAATAGTTCTTAATGCAAACCATATTTTGATTCTTTCATTAGATGTATTATTAAATTTATGGAATAGGTCTAATTGAGTATTGATTTCTTCATCTGTAGTTTTTTGCCATGCTTCAGGAAGTCCATCTCCTGTATCCATAACTGATTTAGCTAGACATGCTCTAAGCCCAGTTTTGTCAACAGCTTCAACCATAGCATCTACATATTGACCACCAGATTCCAAAAATGTAGTAACACCAGATTTTATCAACTCAATACAACATGCAGTGGATGAGATTAATGAATCTTCATAATTAAAGCTACTTTCAAATGGCCAGATTCTTTCTCTAAGCCAAGTTAAAAGTACAACATCGTCTGCAAGACCACGTTCTAATTGTTGAGATAAATGAACGTGTGTATTTACTAATCCTGGCATTAATATTTTTCCTTTAGCGTCGTATATCTCAGCATCTTTATCAGCAATATTGCTATCAAATTTGCCAACATTTTTTATAATGTTGTTTTCAATAAGTATACTTCCATTCTCGTATACTTCTCTATCCGCATTCATAGTAATTAGATATGCATTTTTTATAAGTAATTGTGACATAAGTATCCTTCCTTTTTTATATATTTTTGTATCCACATATTATGATAATAAATTTTCTATACAAAGTTAATAGCAAAATCACTTTTATATGTAAAATTGATTTTGCTATTCATAAATTAAAAATAAATAAGATTTTATTTTATATATTTTAAAATATTAACTTAGAACTAAATTTACAACTGCAAGTAAACCTATAACCCAAAGTGTAATACTGATTTTATTAGTTTCTTTAGCTACAACATGCATTATTATGTATGAAATAAATCCAAAGCATAAACCAATACTTATACTATAAGTTAGAGGCATCAATAAAACTGTAACAAAAGCAGGTACTGCTATTTTGCTATCAGCAAAATCAATTTGCTTTATACTTTCGAACATGAACACACCAACCATAACAAGTGCAGGTGCTGCGGCGTAAGTAGGAACTATACCAAGTAATGGTGTAAATATAAGTGTGGCTAAGAATAAAGCTGCTGTTACTACAGAAGCAAGTCCAGTTCTTGCACCTGCTGCTATACCAGAAGCAGATTCTCCAAATGTTGTAACTGTACTAGTTCCTAAGAATGAACCTATTAAAGTAGAAGAAACATCTGCATATAACATTTTTCCTAAATCTTTTATTTCACCATTCTCATCTTCAAGACCCATTTGTTTACAACAAGTAATAAGAAATGCTAATGAATCAAACATATCTATAAACATGAAAGAGAATATAGGTCCAATTAATGAGAATTTCAATGCTCCTATAATATCTAATTTAAAAGCAATTGGTGCTATACTAGGTGGTTTTGAAATTATTGCTGTTGGTAATTCTACAAATCCAAATATAATAGATATTATTGTTGCAACAACTATACTTATTAATATCCCACCTTTAACCTTCTTATATTCTAATATTGCCATTAATATAAGAGCAAAAAGAGCTATTAAAACTGTTGGTGTAAAATCGGCAAGTGAAACTATAGTATCTGGGTTTGCTATTATAACACCCATGTTTTTTAAACCAACAAAAGCAAGGAAAAGACCTATACCTGCTGAAGAAGCTACTGCTAATTCTCTAGGAATAGCGTCTGCAATGGTCTTTCGAAGACCCGTTACTGCGAGTGTAAAGAATACACAGCCAGATAAAAAGACTACTCCAAGACCTGTTTGCCACGGGATTCCTGCTCCTATAACCAAAGAGTATGTGAAAAATGCATTTAATCCCATACCAGGTGCTAGAGCGAATGGCGCATTTCCTAAAAGTGCAAATATTAGTGTACCAATGGCTGTAGCTAATATAGTAACAGTTATAAGTGCGGCTTTATCCATACCAGCTTCAGATAATATTGCTGGATTTACAAAAACTATATATGCCATTGTTAAGAATGTAGTAACTCCACCTATCACTTCTGTTTTAAGGTTAGAGCCACGTTCGCTAAATTTAAACATTTTGTCTAAAAAGCTCAATGATGAATTATTTCCATCTGGTTGTACATTGTTAGTATTTGGTACCATTTTTACCTCCAAAAAACTTTAAGATATAAACAAAAAAATATATATTCATATAGATAGAATAGAATATATATTCAAAGTTGACATTCTATTCATAGAAAACTCATTTAAGGTGAGTTTGTAGAAACTATTAGACCATATTACTAATATTATATGAACATTTTCTATTTGTTTTTCTGTTGTATTATATCGTAATATTGTATTATTTACAATAAATTTAATAAAATTATTCGTTTTTTTGTCGATTTTATAAAAAATTAAGGTTATTTATTATTAGAAATTATTCTTTTTAATAATAAAATATGTATGGACATAATATGAGCCATGTTCATATGCCTTATACTATTAATGGAAGTTTATTATAGATAAGTTTGTGATATAATTATAAATGTACTGAATACAAGAATATTTCGTAAAAACTTTTTAATATATCAAATATATATATTAAGTTAATATATTAAATAAAATGGTGATAAAAAGAATATAATTTATAGTGGAGGGGAAAATGACTAAAGTTATTAAAGTACAAAAGCCTAAATTTACAGAGGAATTAGAATCTATTGAAAATCTTGAAAATATGCTTGATGATATACTTAATGATGAAAAAATATTTAATAAAATTATAGAAAATGAAATTATAAGTGATTTAAATGCTATAAGAGTTAGTTTTGAGTCTTGTATATTTAGAAATGTATCTTTTGAGAATTGTAATCTAAAAAAGATTGATTTGCTGGATGTAGTATTTGAAAACTGTAATTTATCAAATACATTTTTTGATGAAGGAAGTATATATAGAGTTGAATTTAAAGACAGCAAATTGATAGGAGTTAGATTTGATGATTGTATACTTAAAAACGTTCTGTTCAAAGATGTTTTAGGTAAGTATTCTAACTTTTCATTCTCTAAATTTAAGGTGGTTTCTATTTTGGATTCAAATTTTGAGAATTCTGTATTTCAAGAAGTAAAAAGTGATAATCTGGTATTCGAGTATACAAATCTTAAAAAAGCCAATTTTAATGGAAGTAAACTTTCTGGTGTAGATTTTACTACTAATAATATTGAAGGAATTGAGGTTGGAATAAACGATATTAGAGGAGCTATTTTTGATGTATCACAAGCAATTGATTTAACAAAATTGATGGGAATTATAATAAAATGAAAAAAATATTCATAAAATAAATTGGGAAAACGTTAACAATGTGTGAATTTTTACCAGATTGACATTTTTCTGAAAATAAAGTAAGATTATCTTAATATTCAAAATATTTTCAAAGGGGGTAGTTTGGTGTGAGTAAGCAGATGAGAGATATTTTTGTGGTTGGTTTTGCTTTATTTTCTATGTTCTTTGGCGCAGGAAATCTTATGTTCCCTCCATTTTTAGGAATGGAATCCGGCAAAGACTGGTTAATTCCTCTTATTGGCTTTGTTGTTGCAGATGCTGGTATAGCAATGCTTGTTATTATAGCAACAGCAAGATGTAAGGGAAGCATGGATGATGTACTTAGGAGAGCTGGTAAAGGATTAGCAAGAGTAATGAGTGTAGCAGCTCTAGCATGTTTAGCACTTCTTGTTATACCAAGAACTTGTGCAACAACATATGAGATGGGTATTATACCTATATTTGGAGACCATGGACCAGCAGCTAAAGCGATATTTTCAGTGATTTTCTTTGGATTAACTTTAGCATTTACAATTAGGTCTTCTAAGGTTATAGACATAATAGGTAAGTATTTAACTCCAGCGTTATTATTAGTATTATTTGTTTTAATAGTAAAAGGTATAATTTCACCAGCAGGACCTATGAGTCCAGAACATATGATAGATAGAAATCTATTTGGTGAAGGTATATCACAAGGTTACCAGACAATGGATGCTCTAGGTGCAGCTTCTATGGCAACTATAATGTTAATGTCTATAGTGGGTAAAGGATATACATCAGATAAGGACCAAATTGGAATGACTATTAAAGCTGGTTTTGTAGCTTGTGTATTTTTAGCATTAGTATATGGTGGTCTTACTTATTTAGGTGCAACAGTTTCAACAATATATGATACTAGTGTACCTCAGGCATCTTTATTAGTTGAAATAACTAGTATACTATTGTATGGTCAGGTAGGAAAGATAATTTTAGGTATAATTGTAGCACTTGCCTGTCTTACTACTTCTACAGGTTTAACAGCATCAATATCAACTTATTTTGAAGGAATAAGTAAGGCAACTTACAAACAACTAGTTATAGGCATATGTGTGGCTAGTATGCTTATATCAAATTTAGGTGTTGACTCTATAATAGCTATATCAGTTCCAATCCTACAAACTATATATCCTGTTTTATTAGTAATAGTTATCATGGAGTTGGCTGGTAAAAATATAAAAAATGATAATGCATTTAAAGGTGCAGCATACGTTACATTAGTGGTTAGTGTATTATCTGCTGTAAATGGAATGACAGGAGCTGTTCCATTTATACAAAGCTTACCACTTGCAGGTTTGGGCTTTAACTGGGTAATACCAGCTATATTGGGTGGAATAGTTGGTAACTTCATAAAAAGCAACAAACAAGTAGCATAATAATTTGTAATTAATTTAATTTTATAATATATAATTTTTTTAGTACTATGGGTAGGTTTAATCAAAACCTAATCTACCCATAGTACTTTTTAGATTGAAGTACAATAATGTGTATATAATTTTTTATAATATAATTTTTCTTTGAAGTATGATAAAATTAGTAATAGTGATAATAAAGTACAAATTTAGGAGGTTTTAACTAATGCTTAGAAAAATAACAGCATTTATGCTATCCATATGTTTAATTATTGGACTTACAGGCTGTAGTTTGATTGCAGGCAAGCAAGATAAAAAGGAAATTATAGATGACTTTAAAGTTGCAGTAGTAACTCAACCATTATCTGAGAACAAAGTACAGTATAATATAGTAGAAAGCTTGGCAAAAGAGTATGAAGAAGAGAATAAAATTGATAAAGACAAAGATGGTAAAGCTAAAGTTAAGCAAACTATAAAGCATGTTGTATTACCAGAAAACTTTACTTCTAATATAGATAACGCTATAAATCAAATAGTAAAATTGGCTGATGATAAAGAAATTCAGGCAATTGTAGTATCTACAAATCAAGCAGGTCTTTTACCAGCTTTACAAAAGGTAAAGGAAAAGCGTTCAGAAATAATAACTATTTCTGCACCTATGGGAGATGACAAGAATCAATTAAGTCAGTATGTTGATGTGAATTTAGGGGCTAATATAGAGGAAAGAGGAAAGTTATTAGCAGAACATTCAAAAGAAATGGGAGCAAAGGCTTTTATTCATTACGCTTCTAAAGATGATTTAAAAGATGCTAATATAGCCAAAAGACTAGAGAAGATTAAAGAGACTTGTAAAAATATAGGACTACAATTTGTACAAGTGGATACACCAAATATCAATAATGAAGAAGATAAAAATAAGGTTAAGCAGTTTTTAAATGAAGACATTGAAAAACAAGTTAAAAAATATGGAAAAGATATAAATGTATTTGGTGTAAATGAGATTATGGACGAAGTTATATTAACTAAGGCTTTAGAGTTAAAGTATATAGTTGCAGAACAAAGTAATCCATCACCAACACAAACATATCCTGAGGTTATGGGACTAAAGATATCTAAAAAAGATGCTCAAAATTATAATAAAATAAATGATATGATAAGTGAAAAAGCTAAGGCTGCTGGTATGTCAAATAGGCTTGGAGGATATCCTATGCCAATGGATGCTTTTATACCAGCATTAGCAATACATCTTGCTACTGAAATGGTAAAGGGAGACTTAACACAAGAAGATGTAAGTGCTCAAGATTATTTAGAGGGATTTGTAGAATTAAAATTTGGTATTGGTTCAGAATTTACACCTTTAACAGAGGTACTTTATAATTATCAATTAGTAGTCTTAAATCAATTAATCTATTAATATTAAAAGCTATGTTATTAGTAATAAAATACTAATTTCATAGCTTTTTCTGATAATAAATAAGTTTTATTATTTTATATAAAACTTTATATAAAAATAAAATCTTAGGATTATATAAAACATGATAAAGTAAATATGAATTACTATAGATTTAAATTATATTATTTTCTATTATTTTTGTGCCTTTCTCAGTTAAAGTGGAACCTTTTCTTCCTTTGCCAGAAAATAAGTATCCATTGAGAGTTAAATATTCTAGCATACTTCTTACTTCATATTCTGTGACATTATATTCCATAAATTTCATTAGTTTTGTTCTACCCATAGGTTTTATATATAATGACTTTAAAATAGAAATACATATGTTTTTGTCATATTGACTTAAATCATGAAATATAGAGACATTATTTGATACAGGATGATTATTTAATTTTGAAGATATATTTTGAGGTAAATCATTTATTGTAAGATAATTAGAACCCATGTAAGCCATATATTCAATACAGTTTCTCAATTCTCTAATATTACCCATCCAAGTGTAGGAATTTAGAGTCTCTAAAAGATATTTATCTAGTTTAACATTTTTATAGGGAAGCTCTTTTAAAAATGACTCTAAAAGAAGTGGAATATCTTCTAATCTATTTCTAAGAGGAGGTAAGTCTAAAGTAAACATACTTATTCTATAAAATAAGTCCATCCTAAATTTATTTTCTATAATTAATTTTTCTAAGTCTTTATTTGTGGCAGCTAATATTCTTACATCAATTGGAATGATGCTTGTACCACCAATTTTTCTAATTTCTTTTTCTTGTAAAACTCTCAGAAGTTTAACTTGTAAGTTGTGTGGCATATCTCCTATTTCATCTAAAAATATAGTTCCAGTATGAGCTAATTCAAATAATCCTTTTTTTCCGCCTTTTTTAGCACCAGTAAAAGAACCATCTTCATATCCAAATAGTTCACTTTCAAGTAGTTCACTTGGTAATGAAGCACAATTTATAGCTACAAAAGGTTTATTTTTTCTATTTGAATGATTGTGTATTGATTGAATGAAGGCCTCTTTACCTGTACCTGTCTCACCTGTTATTAATATAGGATTATCTGTAAGAGCCATTTTTTTTGCTTTTTCAATACAATCTTTTATAACAGAGCTATTTCCAATAATATTATTAAATTTATATTTAGCTACATAACCTCTTTTAACAGAATCACTTCTTATTTTTTGTTCTAATATCTCGATGTTATTTACATCTTTTAATGTAATTAAACAACCTTCTATATTTTTATAAAGATAAAATGGTTTTTTAGAAAGTATGAATTTTTTATCTATTTCATCGATGTATATAATCATATTGTCTATATTTAAATTTTTCGTAATTTTATGTAAAAAACTCTTTGGTAGATAATCCATTAAAGATGGAGATTTTATAAGTTTTTCATCTAGTTCAAGCATACTAAGTAAAGATTTATTTACAAAAGTAACTTTATTGAAGGTATTAAAAAATATTAAACCATCTCCTATTTCATCAATAGTCATGTAAAGTATTGTTTTTAGTTTAGATATATTATCCAATGATGTATTTAAAAAGTCATGACTGAGTGTTTCCTTAGATAATTTATATAATTTTTCTATAAATTTTTCATTTTTTAATTTTAATACCACTAGTAATGACATATATGTATCTAATGAAATTTTTCTCCATCCTAAGTCAACTATGTTTTTTATGTATTTTGGTATAAATCTAATTTGCCCTGGTGTTATAGCTGTATCCAAATCATATATTTCATCACAATCTGGATAGGTTGGTACAAAATCTATATGATTTATCCCAATTTTATATAGGTAGGTAGCCATTTCAAACGCTGATGTTTTATTAGTGGTCATAAGTAATGATTTTGTACCAGGAGGTAGTTGCATCATTTTTTCATAACCAAGTTTTGAAAGTGCTTTTGTTCCATGAATAATTTCAATATCTTCTTTAAAATGTTTTATTAAAAAATTACTAGTTAAAGGTGATAAAGAAAGTACAACATCTCCTTCTAAATTTTCTTTTATGCCATCGAGTATATTTTGTGTTTCTATGATTATCTCATCTCCAAAAAAGTTTATTAACTCTTCTTTGTAATGATTACTATTCAATTTATCGTATGTTATAAGGATTAATTTCTTTTTATCCATGCTATTTCTCCTAACAAAGTAATATTTATTTTATTTTTTTAAGTACAAGGTAAGTTATATTATACATCAAATAATATGATAAATTTAGAAATTCGATTTAAAAAAGGTTTTTATAGGTTTTTATCCTGTAAAAACCTATTTATAAATATTTTTTGATAAATAACTAAAGCATATTTTTATATTAAGAAGTGTATTTTGATAAGTAATAAAAAAATAATGTATTTAAATACTTTAGAAGTTAGTAATTATAAGCAATTTATTATATGGAATAAATTTACAATAAAAAAATGGATATAAAACCCTTATCATTAAATTATTGGCACAAATTTTGCTTATTAAAGAGATATACTAATAAATTTTAATTAAACAGGAGGGAGAATTTAAATGAGCAAATTGGAATCAGCAACAGAAAAAGTAGAAGTAAAATGGTATGGGTATGTAGCATTAATTTTGGGTGCATTATTCTTTTCAGGAATATTTAAGGATGCGTCAGGGCCATTAAAAGTATTGGATTTTAATAATGTACTGGGTTCTTTTGGAACATTAGGAACTGTTAATGATGGTGTGGGTACATTAGCTGCAAATTTTAGAGGTGATGGAGGTACTGGTCCTAGAGATGGATGGCTATATGCATTGACACTAATACCATCTGTTATGTTTGCACTTGGAATAGTTAGAGTTATAGACCATTTAGATGGGATGAAGGCAGCTCAGAAGCTTCTTAGTCCGCTATTAAAACCGTTATTAGGATTACCTGGATTTGCAGGATTGACTTTGATAGCTAGTTTACAATCTACTGATGCAGCTGCATCTATGACTAAAGAACTTAAAGATGATGGATATATAGACGAGAAACAAAAGGCTGTATTTTGTGCATTTCAATTTTCAGGTGCATCTGCAATCACAAACTTCTTTGCTTCTGGAGCAGCATTGTTTCCATTTATCGGAGATGTTCCAATCTTTATACCACTTGCTTTAATATTAATTATGAAATTTGTTGGAGCAAACTTACTTAGACTATATTTAAATAAATTTGACAAGGGGGAAGCTTAATATGAGTGAAGTAGCAAAAAAAGAAGTAAGGGCTAAAAAAGGGAATGTGATAGACGCATTTATTGGAGGAGCTAGAAATGGATTTCAAATAAGCACAAATTCAATGGCTCCAAATGTTATCTTTGGTTTTGCTATAATTTCTATATTTAATTTAACAGGTCTTTTGGATGTGATAGGAACAATATTTACACCTGTAATGAGCATATTTGGACTTTCAGGTGTTGCAGCAACTGCAATAATGACAATATTTATATCAATGGGAGGAGCATCTGGAGTAATAGCAGGTCTATTTACAGCAGGTCAGATAAGCCAAGCACATGTTGCAATTCTTTTACCAATGTTATTGCTTTCAGGTGCTCAGATACAATTTATGGGTAGACTTTTAGGAACTGCTGAATTAAAGACAAAATATTATACACATATGTTTGTGATAGCAACTTTAAATGGTTGTATTGCAATGCTTATAATGAATTATTTCGTAGTATAGGTAAGTATAATAAAAGTTTTATATAAATATAAGGTTTACATTTTAAGGAGGAGTTTTATACTATGGAAACTAATAAAGATTATATTGAGTACGTACATAGGGTGTATGATTATTTACATACTATACCAGAAAAAGGGTTTGAAGAATATAAGACATCTGAGTTTGTTTTAAAGGAACTTGAAAAAATGGGTTTTGAAGATATTAATAAAGGCATTGCAGGAACTGGTATTATAGTAACTATAGATTCTAAAAAAGAAGGACCAGTATTTGCTATAAGGGCAGACATGGATGCGTTGGAATTTATAATAGATGGAGAAAAGAAAATGATACATGCTTGTGGACATGATGGTCACACTTCCATGCTTTTAACAGCTGCAAAACTAATAAGAGAAAGAAATCTAGTAAAGAGAGGTACTTTAAAAATACTTTTTCAACCAGGAGAAGAAAAACTATATGGTGCATTAAGAGTAATCGATTCTGGCTTATTGGATGATGTGGAAGAAATGGTAGGTATGCATTTAAGACCTGGTCAAGATTGTAGACTTGGAAAGGCAATACCTGCAATGTATCATTGTGCTAGTTGCATAATGGAGTTTACGATTAAAGGTGTTACTTGTCATGGGTCTAAACCACACTTAGGAGTAAATGCAGTAGATGCTGTTTGTTTGGCAGTGAGTGCAATAAATGCAATAAGAGTAAATCCAGCTGTACCAAACTCCATAAAAGTGACAAATATATCAGTTAAAGGAGAAACATATAATAATATACCAGATGAAGCATTTATGGCTTTAGATATAAGAGCAGAAAGTAATGAGATAATAGAAGAATTAAAAGAAAAAGCAATACATGCTGTAAAAACTGCTGCAAATTCTATAAATGCAGAGGCTATGTTACTTTCAAAGGATGGAGTGCCAGCAGCAGAGTTTGATGAAGGGCTTGTGAAATTGGCTGAAGAAACTATAAAAGATATATTGGGAGAAGATGCGTCTATAGGTACATTTAAGAATTCTGGTGGAGAGGATTTTCACTACTACACACAAAAACTAAAATGTAAAACTACATATATTGGATTGGGAGCTGATGCTACACCAGGATTTCACAATCCAAATGTGACATTTGATACAAAGGCTTTGGAATATGGAGTTGATATATGGTGTAGATTAGTTGAAAAGAGATTGGGTAATATCTAAACTAATGATTCTACATTTACAAATTTAGAAGTTATAGAAAAGATTGCTTATGTCAGTTGAAATATAATTAATATAAGCAATCTTGTTTTGATATATTGAAACTATTTTTACAACATTGAAAAAAACTATAACCATAAAAACAAGTATATTTTAAATCTATTGGACAAAAAAGTGTTACTATTATAATATGTAGAATTGTAAAATAACACCAAATTACATCCAGTTATATACTAAATAATTATAAAATTTGTATTTTTAGGAGGGGTAAAATGAGTAAATATAATTTTGACCAAGTAATAGATAGAGTAGGGACAGATTGTGTAAAATGGGATTTTAGAACTAATTGTTCACCAAAAGCACAAAAAGATGGTTTACCTTTTTGGATTGCAGATATGGATTTTGAATGTGCAGAGCCAATAATAGAAGCATTACATAAAAAAGTTGACCATAAAATATTTGGATATAGTTCTAATGATAGTGAAGAATACTTTAATGCAGTTTGTAGCTGGTACAAAAGAAGATTTAACTGGGAAATAAATAGAGAAAATATTGTATTTAGTCCAGGAGTTGTACCAGCTGTTGCTATTTTAGTAAGAATATTAACTGATTCTAATGAAGGTGTAATAGTTCAAAAACCAGTGTATTACCCATTTGAAGCAAAGATAAAAAGTAATAATAGAGAAGTTGTAAACAATCCTCTGATATATGAGAATGGCACATATAGAATGGATTATGCTGATTTAGAAGAAAAGGCTAAGTGTAGCAATAATAAAGTACTTATACTTTGTAGCCCTCACAATCCAGTTGGTAGAGTATGGAGAGAAGATGAATTAAAAAAAGTTGTAGAAATATGTAAAAAATATGACTTATGGATAATAGCTGATGAAATACATTCTGATTTAATTAGAAAAGGATTTAAACATACTCCTTTACAATCATTATGCCCAGAGTACAAAGATAAAATAGTTACATGTATAGCACCAAGTAAAACGTTTAATCTAGCTGGAATGCAATTATCTAATATAATAGTGAATAACAATGATTTAAAAAAGAAATATCAAGAAGAGGTCACAGCTGTTGGAGTTGGAACTTCACCAAATCCTTTTGCTATTGTAGCTACTATAGCAGCATATAATGAAAGTGAAGATTGGGTTAATGAATTGAATGAATATTTAGATAATAATATAAGATTTATTGATGAATACTTAAAAGAAAATTTACCAAAAGTAAAACTTGTTTATCCAGAAGGAACGTATTTAGCATGGTTAGATTTTACTGCCTATGGATTAAATGAAATAGAACTTGAAGATTTAATGTTTAAGAAAGCTAATGTATTATTTGATGAAGGCTATATATTTGGAAAACAAGGAATAGGATTTGAAAGAATAAATGTAGCATGCCCACAGTCTTTATTAAAAGAATGTATGGATAGATTAAAGGCTACATTTGAAAATTTATAAGTATAGGTAAAAATTTATAGGATGCATAGAAATAAAAAATATTAAACTTGACAAATTTTAACTAATCACTTATCATACTATTATGAATAAATAGAAAACATAAGAGAGTTAAATTTTATTAGATTAAATTCTTAAAGACTTTGAAAGGAAGAGTAGTTATAGAATGTAGTTAAAGCGAGTTGGTGATGGTGTGAGACCAATATGAAGTCTATAATGAAGAACATCCTGGAGTTGCTAACCGAAATTTTAAAATAGTAGGCTTAGTCGGAACCAAACCGTTATCATATTGGGATGTATCGAGTAATATCTGTACATTATGAGCTGGGTTTAAATTTATTTTAAACTAATCAGGGTGGTACCGCGGAAAGATAACCTTTCGTCCCTTTTATATAGGGATGAAAGGTTTTTTTAATGGAAAAATATATAAATATAGGGAGTGAATAATATGAGTACAATAATACCAAAGGATTATAACAGTAGTTTGAATGTAATTGATACACAAGTAGCTATAAAAAAATTAAAAGATTTTTTTGAAATGAGATTGAGCAATGAACTAAATCTAATAAGAGTTTCTTCTCCATTATTTGTATTGCCTGAAACTGGTGCAAATGATAATTTAAATGGAGAAAAGGCTGTAAGTTTTGATATACCATTTATGAATAAAAATGCAGAAATTGTTCAATCACTTGCAAAATGGAAGAGATTAGCCCTTAAAAAATATGGTTTTGAAGTTGGCAGTGGTTTATATACAGATATGAATGCGATAAGAAAAAATGAAGAGTTAGATAACATACATTCTCTTTATGTAGACCAATGGGATTGGGAATTGGTAATAGATAAAAGTAGTAGAAATGAAAATACTTTAAAAGATGTTGTAAAAAGACTATATGGAGTATTTAAGGATACAGAGATATTTGTATGTAGCATGTATGAAGGAATAAAAGAAATCTTACCAGAAGAAATAACTTTTATAACATCACAAGAGTTAGAAGATATGTATCCAGAATTATCTCCAAAGGAAAGAGAAGATAAAATTGTAAAAGATAAGAAAGCTGTATTTATAACTCAAATAGGAAAGACGCTAACATCAGGAGAAAAACATGATGGAAGAAGCCCTGATTATGATGATTGGGAATTAAATGGAGATATACTATTTTATAACCCTGTTTTAGATTCTGCATTAGAGCTATCTTCAATGGGAATTAGAGTTGATGAAGAATCTCTTGATAGACAACTTAAACTTGCTGGATGTGAAGATAGAAAAGAGTTTGATTATCATAAGATGCTTTTAAATGGTGAACTTCCATATACAATTGGTGGAGGTATTGGTCAGTCAAGAATATGTATGTATTTCTTACAAAAGGCTCATATAGGAGAAGTACAGGTTGGAGTATGGCCACAAGATATGATTAAAAATTGTAGTAGTGCAGGAATTGAATTGTTATAATTTGAATATATACTAGTTGATAAAATTTATATATAATATACTCATCAAATTAATTATATCGGTTATAATGTAGAATAACCTATAATTATAAGAGGTGATAAATATGGAATTTCTAAAAAGAATGGTTAATATAATTTTAGATTTTTTTAAAAAAATTTTAGTGAGATTTAAAAAGGCTAAATTTGGTTTGCTTTTTATATTTGATTTACTTAAACTACCTGATTTTATGACGGATAAAAGAATCAATATAGTCTATAAAGTAAAAGTAGTTTCCGTTTTAATTTTTACTATATCTTACTTTGTATCTGGAGTTGATATAATTCCTGAGATGCTTACTGGAGCATTTGGATTTATAGATGATATTATAGTATTAATTTGGAGCATAGGTATTGTGAATGAAGAAATTAATAGATATAGAAATATAACAAAAGAAGATAAACATTCAAATATAATTGAAAATGTAGAATTTTCTATAAAAGATGAAGAAGAATAACAATTTATATATGTTATTCTTTTTTTTATTAATAAAAAATGGCTAAATTGTTGACGGAGAGGTAAAACTCTATTATCATAATAAGTGGATATCCAATATTTAACTAAGTATTCAATGTACAAGAATGCTTAATTTAAAAAATTATGGAGGGTAAAATATTATGAAGAAGAAAATAGGTTTAGTGCCCAAGCTAATCATCGGTATCATAGTCGGTATTTTAATCGGAAGTTATGCACCAGAAAT
Source organism: Clostridioides sp. GD02367 (assembly GCF_045900275.1). Taxonomy (NCBI): domain Bacteria; kingdom Bacillati; phylum Bacillota; class Clostridia; order Peptostreptococcales; family Peptostreptococcaceae; genus Clostridioides; species Clostridioides sp. GD02367. The sequence goes on from NZ_JBJODK010000006.1 coordinate 40,552, forward strand.
AATAGTACAAATACTAGTAACAGTTAGTACATTATTCTCAGCATTCTTAAAGTTTGTAATACCATTTATAATTATAGGGTTTGTAACAGCAGGTATAGCAGATTTAGCAACAGGTGCAGGAAAATTATTAGGAATAACTACAGCAATAGCGTATGGCTCTACTCTAATAGCGGGATTATTATCATTTGCAGTATCTATGCTAATTTTCCCAAATTTTATTGATGCAAGCGTAGCAAGTCAAATTGGAGACCCAGAGGCAGGAATGTTAGCTCCAATCTTCACAATTCCATTGGAGCCTATGGTAGATGTAACAGCAGCAATTGTGTTTGCATTTGTAATGGGGCTTGGAATATCAGCTTTAAGAAATCATGGAAAAGGAGAAGTTTTATTTAAATTCTTCCAAGAGTTCCAAGAAATTGTAACGAAAACGTTGTCAACAGTAATTATACCTTTATTACCTTTATACATAGCAGGAACTTTTGCGAATATAACTATAGCAGGGGAAGTATGGACAATATTAGGGGTATTCTGGAAAGTTTATTTAGTGGTAATACCTTTACATTTTGTATATATGGCATGCCAATTTACAGCAGCAGGAGCATTTTCAGGGAAAAATCCAGTAAGAATGTTAAAAAATCAAGTACCTGGATATTTAACAGCTATAGGTACTCAATCTTCAGCAGCAACTATACCAGTTAATGTTGGTTGTGCAGAAAAAAATGGAGTAAGTAAGCAAATCAGAGAATTTGTTGTGCCTCTTTGTGCAACAATACATTTATCCGGTAGTATGATATCAATAACAGGGTTTACAACAGCAGTTTTAATGATGAATGGTATGCCACATGGAATAGGTGTATTATTCCCTTATATTGCAATGTTAGGTATAGCAATGGTTGCAGCACCAGGGGCACCAGGTGGGGCTATAATGAGTGCACTTCCTTTCTTACCAATGGTTGGAATACCATCAGATGGAGGTCTTGCAAGTTTAATGATAGCTTTATACTTAACTCAAGACAGTTTTGGTACAGCATGTAATGTATCAGGAGATAATGCAATAGCAGCAGTTGTAGATAAAATAAATGATGGAATGAGTAAAAAAGGAAACAAAGAAGAACAAAGTGCTTAGTTTGTTAATAAACAAAAATGAGTTATCTCAAATAGAGATAACTCATTTTTTATACTTATAAAGTTACACAATAAAGTGATTTTTCTATTCAAAAATTGCTTTAAGAGATGATATTAATAATTTATTTTCATTAGGTTTTAGTATACATACCCTGAAGAAATATTCATCTAGCCCATCAAATGAATAACAATCTCTTATTATTATTTTTTGTGGAATTAGTTTATCACGAAGAGCTTTAGCAGTAAATTCCTTTGTTTTAATTTTACATAATATAAAATTACCTTTAGTATCATATACGTTTAAGTTCTTTATGTTTTTAAGTTCCTTAAGTAAATAATCTCTTTCAGTATTCATTAAAGAAATAGTACTTGATATAAAATTCAAATCACTAAACATGATTTCTCCCATTTTTGAAGCGATTATATTTATATTCCATAAATCTAGGTTTTTATTTATTTCATTTTTAACCTTAATGTCAGATATAAGACCGTATCCAAGTCTTATACCAGGTGTTGAAAAAAACTTTGATGTGCCCCTTATAACAAATAAATTAAAATAATCATCAACTAACTGAGTACAAGAATATATGTCTGTATCAGTAAATTCTATATAAGTCTCATCAATCATTAAAAAAGAGTCTGTGTTTTTTAAAATTTCTCTTACTTGTATTTTAGTAAATGCAAATCCAGTAGGATTGCTAGGGTTGCAGATGATAACCAAATCATAATTTTTAGCGTTAATAGTTTCTATAAGATTTTCTAAATTTATGTTAAAATTATCTTCTTCTTTGGCGAAGTATTTATCTATAGAACAATTAACTTTAGATAGCTCTTTTTCATACTCTGAATATGCAGGGGAAAGTAAAAGAGCTTGTTTAGGGTTGATTGTATGTATGAATGATGAGATTAATTCTGTAGCTCCACTGCCAAGGACTATATTATCTATAGAACATTTGCAGTAACTTGATATAGAAGTTTTTAAGTCTATGTAATCAGGGTCAGGATACATAGATACCATATCTATATTGTTTACAATGTATTGTTTGGCTAAACTTGATGTACCAAAAGGATTTATATTTGAACTAAAATCCATAAATTCTTCTTTTGAAAAGCCATACTTACTAGATAAACTATATAAATTAGCTCCATGATTTGTGCTCATAAAAGTACCTCCAAAAATAAAATTATATAATTGATAAAAATAACTGATTAATACATGTACATATAGATTATAATACAAAGGAATGTTTATTCCAAATTTTTAAGATAAAAAGCAAAAAAGTATGGATAAGCTGTTACTTTACGTTTAAAAATGATGAAAAATATTTTAATTGATATTTTGGTATGCTATAATATATAGGTTAATAGATGGAAAGCGGGAGGGTACAAGATGTACAAAATTACAGGAAAAATGTTGACAGAAGAACAAATAAAAGAAAAAGTTTATGAATTAGGAAAAAAAATAGAAGAAGATTTTAAAGGTGAAGATTTACTAGTAGTAGGTATCCTTAAAGGAGCTAGTGTATTTGTTTCAGATTTAATAAGATGTATAGACTTAGATGTAAATATAGATTTTATGAGCGTTACAAGCTATGGTAGTTCAACAGAATCTTCTGGAACAGTTAAAATATTAAAAGATTTAGATGTAGACATTGAAGGAAAAAATGTATTAATTGTGGAGGATATAATAGACTCTGGATTGACATTAAGTAACCTAGTCGCAGCTTTGAAGACTAGAAGCCCAAAATGCCTAAAGCTATGTACTTTACTTGATAAACCTCAAAGAAGAAAAGCTAATATACCTGTAGACTATGTGGGATTTGTTATTGAAGATAAATTTATTGTTGGATATGGAATAGATTATGCTGAGAAGTATAGAAATTTACCTTATATAGGTATAGTTGAGGATGTAGAATAAGACTTAAATGTGAATTAAAAGCACTAATCTCTAAGGGATTTAGTGCTTTTTAATTAAGTATATAAAATATTAGTAAAGGAGACCTCTATATGGATATTCAATTAAGTATATTATTATTTTTCCAAAATTTAAGAAATCCAATTTTGAACTTTATATTTCTTGTATTCACAATAAGTACAGAAGCACCACTATTAATATTAATTACAACAATCATTTACTGGTGTATAAATAAAAAATGTGGGCAGAAAATATTGTTTGCTATAATTGGAAATTTTGTTGTGAATTTAGGAATCAAAGAATTTGTAAAAGCTCCTAGACCAATAGGAATAAAAGGTCTTGAGTCACTGAGAGTTTCTACTGCTGGTGGTTACTCTTTTCCAAGTGCTCATACTCAAACTGCAACTACATTTTGGGTTAGTATTATGACTATATTTAAAAAGAGATACATTCATTTAATAGGTGCATTAATGGTATTAGGTGTTGGTTTATCTAGACTATATTTGGCAGTTCATTGGCCTATAGATGTAATAGCTGGGTGGACCTTAGGTATATTTTTTACAGTTATATTTGTAAAAATATTTGACTATATTGACGATAGTAAAAATTATATTTTTCTTGTGGTTTTACTTATACCATTTGTTATAATAGCTATATTTTTAAATAGCCCTGACTATTTTGAAAAATTTGGTATCATAGTAGGGTTTATATTTGGATATATAGTTGAAGATAAATTTGTTAGATTTAATACAGACAATAATAACAAAAAAATTAATTTTAGTAGTAAAAATAAAAATAGTAAAAATATAATATTTTCAAGAATATGTAGGTTTTTGGTTGGGATAGTAACAATAGGCATGTTATATATGGGGATTAAAGTATTTATTTCAATGTTAATTGTTACTTTAAATCTAAGTGATTCTAATATGAGTATAATTTTTATGAACTTTATTAAGAATACTGTAGTTGTTTTTTATGGTGTGGCAGGAGCTCCTGCATTATTTAAACTTTTGAAGCTAAATTAAGCTAAACTACTTTATTAATAGTTTAACTTAAAAAATTAAGGGAAGAAAAGAGTGATTATTTGAAGAAGGTAGTAGTAATAGGTGGCGGACCAGCAGGGATGATAGCAGCATCAACTGCATGTGAAAGAGGATTTGATGTAACATTGATTGAGAAAAATCATAAATTAGGTAAAAAACTTGCAATAACAGGAAAAGGTAGATGTAATATAACTAATGCTTGTGATATAGAAGAATTAATAGAAAATGTTCCTACAAATGGAAAATTTTTATATAGTGCTTTTTATACTTTTACAAATGATGATGTAATAAGCATGTTTAATAACCTTGGTGTAAAAACTAAAACAGAAAGAGGAAAAAGAGTATTCCCAGAAAGTGATAAAGCATTTGATGTTGTAAAGGCTCTTGAAAAACAACTCAAAAACAAAAAAGTAGATATATTATTAAATTCGAAAGTGGAAAAAATAATATCTAAAAATAATAAAATTGAAAAAGTAGTTTTATCCAATAAAAAAGAAATTAAGTGTGACTCGGTTATAGTAGCAACTGGAGGATTAAGTTATCCACTTACTGGTTCTACTGGTGATGGATATAAATTTGCTGCTTCACAAGGTCACACCATTGTAGATACAAAACCATCTTTAATTGGTATTGAAGTGCAAGAAGGCTTTATAAAAGATTTGGAAAAGTTATCATTAAGAAATGTTGAGATAAAAGTATTTAATAGCAAACAAAAGAAAGTTTACAGTGATTTTGGAGAACTTGAATTTACTAAGTTTGGCTTAGATGGACCTATAATTAAGTCTGCAAGTTGTAGAATGAAAGATACAACTAAAGAAAATTACACTATATTCTTAGATTTAAAACCAGCACTAGATGAAGAAAAGTTGGATAAAAGAGTTCAAAAAGATTTTGCAAAGTATACAAATAAAAAATTTGAAAAAGCATTGGATGATTTACTTCCAAAAAAACTTATACCTATAATAATAGATTTGAGTGAGATTAATCCAGATACAGTTGTTCACCAAATTTCTAGAGAACAGAGAAAACACTTAGTGCATTTACTAAAGAATTTAAAGTTTACTGTAAAAAGATACAGACCTATTGATGAAGCTATAATAACTTCTGGTGGTGTAAAAGTAAATGAGATAAATGCGAGTACAATGGAGTCAAAACTAATAGAAGGTCTATTTTTTGCTGGAGAGATAATAGATATAGATGCATATACAGGAGGATTCAATTTACAAATAGCTTTTTCTACTGGATATTTGGCAGGTTTTAATTGCTAAAAATTACCTGAATTAAAAATGTTTAAAATCACATAATATTATCAGCAACACAAAATAAATTAAACAGAAGGAAGGTAATCAACATGGCAAGTAACAATAACAACAACAGAACAGTAGTACCAGGAGCAAAAGAGGCTTTAAACCAAATGAAATTAGAAATAGCTAACGAACTTGGTATGAGTAATTATCAACAAGTTGATAAAGGAAACCTTACTGCAAGAGAAAATGGTTATGTAGGTGGATACATGACTAAAAAATTAGTTGAAATGGCTGAACAACAAATGGCTGGAAAAAGCAACAGATAGTTAATAAATAATTATTTATAACTATTAGGCTATTAGTTTAGCTAAAGCTATCTCAAATATAGAAAGTAATTTCTAAATTGAGATAGCTTTTTTTTATTAAATTTTACACAGGTGCATTTTTATGTAATAAATTTTATGAATTTGGATAAAATAATACAAACGAATATGTTACATAAGGAGTGATGTAAAATGAGTAGTGTAAATTTTGAGGATTTAAAAAACAAATTTATTAATAGTGATTTAGATGAAAAAATAAGAATATACACAACAACAGAAGGTTTATCAGTAGAACAATTTAAAGAGCTATTAAAATATTATCCAATACAACATTTATCTAAATTAGAAAAAGCTCTTGGATAATAATCTTTAATTAAAAAATTAAAAAGGCAATTTATTTAATATTAAAATAATTCTTATTAAATAAATTGCCTTTTTATAATAGCTTTATATTATCATACTTTTGATATATAATTATAGATTCTCTCATTTCCAAGCTCAATAGACCCAGTATTAATTAGAGTAACGATTCCTTCTATATCCTTAGGAGTTAAGTATTTATATGGAATCAATAAATTATAACCTGTATCATTTAGTAAGTTTTTTAATTGGATTATTTGAGAGATATTGAAACACTTTACAGTCTTAGTAGATTTTTTTCTAGAGTTAGATAAATTTTCATTTTGTATTTTTATCAAAGTTTCTATATAGTCTATATAAGATAACTTAAAGTCGTATTCCTTAATTATTTTTTCATCAAGTATACTACTAATGAAACCTTGAGATAATATATTATCTGCAAATTTATCTGCCGTTAATTTACCAGATGTTATACCTTTTTGGTATTTTCTAAGTATTTTTTTAGTGTAGCAGTATATTTTATTTCTTGTTTCTAAATCAAGTTGTTCTATTTGCACACAACCACTTCCTTTTAATTGTAAAAATATTTATTTTTAGAAATCTATACTTAGTCTATAAAGTTTAACTAACTTATTTACAATAAATACTAAATTATAAAATATTTGTTATTTTTTATTATTACCAAGTATAAAAAATATTATAATTGTAAAACTTACAAATATATGTAAAATATTTAGGAGTGATGAAAATGTTAAATGGGATAATAAAGCTTTTTTATTCTGAAATTGTAAAAACAAAGATTAATAATTTAGATTCAAGTGGATATTCTTTAAGAGATGAATGTAAAGAAATCAGAAATATAACTTTAAAAATAGACAGTGTATTTTTTAAACTTTTAAAGTTAGTTTTTGGTTCAATATTACTTATGGTAGCTTTTAATTTAAACTTGATTTTGGGCATGGGTGTATTTTTAGTAGGTGTAGTTTATATTTTATATAAAAGAAATATGGAAGAACAAGTAAAAGAGCATATAAATAATGTAAAGAACAATATAGACATATCTAAAATTACTTTTATGGATGAAAAAGGAAGAACAGGTCTAAATGCATTAATTACATTGCTTCTTATAGGATTATTGACAGGATTTAACTGGATATTAGTTGCTAGTTTTGTCGTTGTTTTTGTTTTTACTATGAAGAATGTATGTTAAAATACTAATAAATAGTTTAATATATAGGGGGAGAAATTGAGTATGACTAATGGCAGTTATAAAATGAAGAATTTAGTGGAGATATCCGCTATGGTGACGGAATCTACGGATTTTTTTAATATAAAAGATGACATAATAGAAAAGATGTTAGAGGTTGTTCACCCTACAAAGGCATGTGTAAATCTATTCTATAAAAATGATTCTAAACATGCCTACTTAGTATGTTCACAAACCTTAGAATATGTACCTCAAATTTTTCCAATTAATAGTCTTAAAGGTGCAAAAATTGATTTTGACACATATCCAGAATATATACATGAAGCTGTAAATGAAAAGAAGATAATATATGTAAAAAATGTATTTGAAGATTCTAGAGCTGAAGGTGAACGAGATTTAGCAAAATCTGAAGGTTATATTGGGAGAATAGTTTTTCCTTTTATAATAAACAATTTAGTTGTTGGATTTATGACTTGTTTTTTAAAAGAGGAGGATTATTTAACAGAACAAGATATAGACTTTATATCTTCTGTTGCATCACTTCTGAGTTTATCAATAGAAATAACTAATAAAAATAATAATGTACAAATTTTAATTGACAAGTTAAGAGGTTCGATAAGTGCTATAAATGAAGCCACTAAAAAATTATACCTTAATAAGAGTATAGATGGATTTTTAGAAAATTTAAGTAAACAAGCTTGCAACATTACTAATAGTAAAGAAGCTTTAATAATTATAACTGGCCATGATAATAAGGATAAAATATTTAGCTGTTATAATACTGAGCAAAAAAAGAAAACTAATTTATACCCTATGCTTGACACATTTTTGAAGAAAGAGTCATTAGGAGGATATCTAAATAACTTAAAACCATGTTCAAAAAAAGGAATAAACTTGGAAAGTTATATATATTATAAACTTCAGGATAAGAATGAGACTATAGGATGTATAGTTTGTGCAAATAGCAAAAACTATACTAGTGATGATTTAAATATTCTTAGTATATTATCCAAACAAGTTTCTGTTGGGATGCAGTTATATGAGCATAATGAAAAAGAAGTGAAACATAAGGTTCTTGAAAATGAGTTGAATATATTAAATAAACAGCAACAACTTATTATGGACAAAGGAAAAATGGATTGTAATGAAGATAAAGAACTGTATTTTTATCATAAACCAGCGAGAGTAGTAGGAGGAGATTTTTATTATGCCACAAAAGTAGATGATGAACATATAGTCTATATTGTTGCTGATGTAATGGGACATGGAATGGTATCAAATTATGTTGTTGCGATGATAAAAGGTGCTTTTAAAGTCTTATGTAATCAATATAATACACCAAGAGAAATAATGACACATTTAAATAGCATGTTATATGATGAGTTTGATAAAATGGGTGTATTTACAACGTGTTTGATAGGCATTATAGATACTAAAGAAAATATTATTACAATATCTAACGCTGGTCATTATAGCCCTGTATTCGTGAAGAAGAATGGGACAATAGAAAATAATTTGAATTGTAAAAAGGGGATACCTATTGGAATAATGGAAGATGCTACCTATGAAAATAATACTCTTTCAATGGAAAATTATGCAATGGTATGTATGTATACTGACGGAATTTTAGAGATAAAAAATACGTCAAAAGAAGAATATGGTATAAATAGATTAGAAAACTTTCTAAAAGAAAACTTTAGATTAAATCAGCAGTTAATAGTAGAAAATTTAAAATTAGATTTAAAGAATTTCTCATCAAAAGATAATTATGATGATGATATTTTAATAGTTATGTTAAAGGATAGGTAGATTGATTATGGATTTAAATGATAAAAAAGAACTTAAAAGTCCAGAGATTATTATAATAAATGGAAGCCCAAGAAATAATAAAAATTGCAGTTTTATAGCAAATGAAGTGAAGGTTAAGTTAGAAGAGAGTGGATTGAGTAGCAGAATATTTAATATATATGATATGGATATTGAATATTGTACAGCATGTGGATTTTGTGAAAAAACAGGTTTTTGTAAGTTTAATGATGACATGAAACCATTATATAAAATGTTTGATGAGTCAAAAGGAACTATAGTCATAAGCCCTGTGCATTTTGATTCAATCTCAGCTAAATTAAAAACTGTTGTTGATAGAACTCAAGCTATATATGCAAGTAAATATGTGTTAAAGAAGCCTTCAATTGATAGGAATAAGAAGCGTGTTGGTATGTATATTGCAGTAGGAGGTAGTAAATCCTATGATTCACAATTTAAAGGTGGACAGATTGTCATGGATTTTTTCTTTAAGAGTATAAATACTAAACTTTTACACAATATATATTTAAATAATACAGACAATATACCCTATATGGATAATCAAGAATTTAAAGATATAATATATAAAAATTTAAAGATATATATTGATTTAATATAATTTGATTTTGTAGGTAATATTATGTATAATTGTATTGCAATAATTTAAAATAATTAAAAGGAGGGAATTTCAATGAAATTACCAATAGCATTATCTAATAAACATGTTCATTTAAGTCAAGCTGATATAGACGTATTATTTGGGGCAGGTCATGAATTAACTAAATTTAAACCATTATCTCAACCAGGACAATATGCCTGTGAAGAAAAAGTAGATTTAGTAGGCCCAAAAGGAACTTTAAAAGGAGTTAGAGTATTAGGACCAGCTAGAGCTCATACTCAAGTTGAAATATCTTTAGCAGATGGTTTCCCATTAGGAGTAAAAGCACCAATAAAAGAATCTGGTGATATAGCTGGAACTCCAGGTGTTAAATTAGTAGGACCTGCTGGAGAAGTAGAAATGAAAGAAGGAGTTATAGTTGCTTCTAGACATATACATATGAGCAATGAAGACGCTGCTAAATTTGGTGTAGCTGATAAGCAAATAGTAAAAGTTAAAACTTCTGGACCAAGAGCATTAGTATTTGAAAATGTATTAGTAAGAGCTAGTGATAGCTTCAATCTAGAAATGCATGTTGATATGGAAGAAGGAAATGCAGCTGGTGTTAAAAATGGAGAGTTAGTAGAATTAATAGTTGACTAATATTATAAATGAAGTTTATGCTAGTGGATGTTCTATTTGCTAGCATATTTTTTTAAATGTAATAAATTTCTATCTGATAAGTTTAATCTATTAGATTAATTTATAAAATAAAGGGGTATTATGAAAAATATAATAAAAACTTACAAAAATATGATGTAATATGGTAAAATTATATATATAAAAATTTACATATAACAAAGATAAATATTTTGACTTTGTACTAATATATACAAATAGATGAAAAAGTTTGAAAAATCTAACTTAATTTATTATATATTGTATACAAAATTATGAAAAAAACTTAACATATTTAATTTAAAAAAAAATCTACTTAAATATGTAATTAATTTACAATTTTCAAAGGAATTTTATCTAATCTGTAGTATTATATTAGAAGATAGAGTATTTGCGCGACTATATGTGTGTTTATATTTTTGTTGTGTAAATTATATGTAAATATAAAAAATAGACTTGTTATAAACAAGTACAATTGTAGCTATCAAGGAGGATACATATTATGGCTAAGTTTATGAAAACACTTGATGGAAATACAGCTGCAGCTCACGTTGCCTATGCGTTTACAGATGTAGCAGCTATATATCCAATCACACCATCTTCAACTATGGCTGAAGTAGTTGATGAGTGGGCATCACAAGGAAGAAAAAATGTATTTGGACAAGAAGTTAATGTTGTTGAAATGCAGTCAGAAGCAGGAGCAGCAGGAGCATTCCATGGTTCTTTACAAGGAGGAGCTTTAACTTCTACTTTTACAGCATCTCAAGGTTTATTATTAATGATACCAAACATGTATAAAGTTGCAGGTGAGTTATTACCAGGAGTATTCCATGTAAGTGCTCGTGCTTTAGCATCTCAAGCTTTATCAATATTTGGGGATCATCAAGACGTTATGGCTGCTAGACAAACTGGATGTGTATTATTAGCTTCTGGTTCAGTTCAAGAAGTAGCTGATATAGCACCAGTTGCACATTTAGCTGCAATAGAAGGTAGATTACCATTTATACATTTCTTTGATGGATTCAGAACTTCACATGAAATCCAAAAAGTTGAATTATTAGAAAACGAAGATTACGCAAGTTTATTAAATTTTGAAGCAGTTCAAGCATTTAGAGATAATGCATTATCTCCAAATCATCCAGTTACTCGTGGTACTGCTCAAAATCCAGATATATATTTCCAAACTAGAGAAGCTTCTAACAAATACTATCAAAATATAGTAGGTATAGTTGAAAAATACATGGAAAAAATGAGTAATTTAACAGGTAGAAAACATAGTTTATTTGATTATTATGGAGCAGAAGATGCTAAGTATGTATTAATAGCTATGGGTTCTGTAACAGAGACAATAGAAGAAACTATAGATTACTTAAATGCTAAAGGAGAAAAATACGGTTTAGTTAAAGTTCATTTATATAGACCATTCTCAATGAAACATTTCTTAGATGCTATGCCATCTACTGTTGAAAGAATATGTGTACTTGATAGAACTAAAGAGCCAGGTGCAACTGGTGAACCATTATACTTAGATGTACGTGATGTATTCTATGGAAAAGAAAATGCTCCTATGATAATAGGTGGAAGATATGGATTAGGTTCAAAAGACACTACTCCTTCAGATATAAAAACTGTTTTTGATAACTTAGTTTCAGAACAACCTAAGAATGGATTTACAGTAGGTATAGTTGATGATGTAACTAATACTTCTTTAGCTCCTGCTGAGCCAATTAAAATAGCTTCTAAAGGAACTATAAGATGTAAGTTCTGGGGATTAGGTTCTGATGGTACTGTTGGAGCTAATAAACAAGCTATAAAAATAATCGGTGACCACACTGAAAAATATGCTCAAGCTTACTTTGATTATGACTCTAAAAAATCTGGTGGTATAACTATGTCTCACTTAAGATTTGGTGATACTCCAATAAGAGCAACTTATTTAATAGATGAAGCTGACTATATTGCCTGTCATAAACAATCATATGTTTATCAATATGATTTATTAAAAGGTCTTAAAAAAGGTGGTACATTTGTACTTAACACTATATGGGACCAAGCTGGAATTGAAGAAAACTTACCAGCTCATATGAAACAATATATAGCTAAAAATGATATAAAATTCTATACAGTTAATGCTGTTAAACTAGGACAAGAAATAGGTCTTGGAAATAGAATAAACATGATAATGCAATCTGCATTCTTTAAATTAGCTGAAATAATACCAGAAGAAGATGCTGTTAAATACTTAAAAGATTCTATAGTTAAAGCTTATGGTAAAAAAGGTGAAAAAATAGTTAACATGAACTATGCTGCTGTTGATGCAGGAATAAATGCTTTAGTTAAAGTTGAAGTTCCAGCTGCTTGGACAAATGCTGTTGATGCAGATAAAGAAGAAGTAAAAGAGCCAGAATTTATAAGAAATATATTAAGACCAATGACTGCACAAGAAGGAAATAACTTACCAGTAAGTACATTCAATGGTATAGAAGATGGAACATTCCCTTGTGGTACTTCAGCTTACGAAAAACGTGGTATAGCTGTTGATGTTCCTGAATGGATAACAGATAACTGTATCCAATGTAACCAATGTTCTTTTATATGTCCTCATGCATGTATAAGACCAGTATTAGTTACTGAAGAAGAATTAGCTAATGCTCCAAAAGGATTTGAAACTAAAAAAGCATTAGGTAAAGGATTAGAAGGATTAAAATATAGAATTCAAGTTAGTCCACTTGACTGTACAGGATGTGGAAACTGTGCTGACATATGTCCAGCTAAAGAAAAAGCTTTAGTTATGAAGCCAATAGATACTCAACTTGATACAGAGTTAGATAATTGGGCATTTGCAGTAAATCCTGATGAAGTGGCTCCAAAAGTAGATGTTATGCCTGCAAATACTGTTAAAGGAAGTCAATTTAGACAACCATTAATGGAATTCTCAGGAGCATGTGCTGGATGTGGAGAAACTGCATACATCAAGTTAGTTACACAATTATATGGAGATAGAATGATGATAGCTAATGCTACTGGATGTTCTTCTATATGGGGAGCTTCTGCACCATCAACTCCTTATACTTGTAACCATGAAGGTAAAGGTCCATCTTGGGCAAACTCTTTATTTGAAGACAATGCTGAATACGGATTTGGTATGTACACAGCTGTTAAACAAATAAGAGCAAAAATAGTAGATGCTATGACAGAATTAGTTTCTATGGATATCTGTGAAGATGCTAAAGCAGTATTTACAGAATGGTTAGATTCTAGAAATGATGGAGAAGCTTCTAAAGTAGCAAGTGCTAAAGTTGTTGAATTATTAGCAAAACCATCTTGTGATTGTACAGATGCAAAAGCTAAAGAATTAGTAAAAGCTATAGAAGATAGAAAAGATTATCTAGTTAAGAGATCTCAATGGATACTAGGTGGAGATGGTTGGGCATATGACATCGGTTACGGTGGATTAGACCATGTTCTTGCATCTGGTGAAAATGTAAATGTACTTGTATTTGATACAGAAGTATATTCAAATACAGGAGGTCAAGCTTCTAAAGCTACTCCAGCTGCTGCTATGGCTAAGTTTGCTGCAGCAGGTAAGCAATCTAGAAAGAAAGATTTAGGAATGATGGCTATGACTTACGGAAACGTATATGTAGCTCAAGTTGCTATGGGTGCTGATAAAAACCAATTTATCAAAGCTGTTCTAGAAGCTGAAAAACATGATGGACCATCTTTAATAATAGCTTATGCTCCATGTATAAACCACGGATTAAAAGAAGGTATGGGAAGAACTGTAGCTAATGAAGCACAAGCTGTTGCTTGCGGATACTGGCATTTATACAGATTCAATCCAGAAGTAAAAGCTGAAGGTAAAAACCCATTCACTTTAGACTCTAAAGAACCAACTGCAAGCTTCAGAGATTTCATACTTGCACAAGTAAGATACTCTGCTATAGCTAAGCAATTCCCAGAGCAAGCTGAAGGATTATTTACTAAAGCTGAAGCTGATGCTAAAGAAAGATATGAAGGATATAAAAAATTAGCTGAATAATATTAAAATGTTATAAGCTTATGTAAAATATAGATTTGATAAAAAGAGGCTGTCTCAAAATAGAGATAAGCCTCTTTTTTATTGTTGAAATGATAAAAATATATTTGATTTCATACAAAAAAGAGTGCCTCATGAACTAAAAAGTTCATTTGAGACACCTCCTTTTTCTATAAAATATTAAAATTTTGTTTCTGTATTTTGAATATCTTTTTTAAGTGATATTTTAGGAAGAAACATTCCAGTTTTTTTACGGTAAGTAATATAATTATCTCCAAATTCATTTATCATTTCATTTTCTTCTTTCTTTGCTAATCTATAATATACAACTACTAATATAGGCCACATGATTAAAAGGGGAATAGTCGCCCATTCAAATATCATACCAAGTGTTATTAGTAAAAATCCTGTATATTGTGGATGTCTTATATGTACATAAATTCCTGTTGTGACCAATATTCCTTTTCAATTCTCATATCCCAAATATTTTTCGACCGATGGTCAGATTTTCTTTATTGTATCATGTTTTCGACCAGTGGTCACTTTTTGAGCCTATGTTATAATACAATATGAAGGGAATGAGTATGTGGATAAGAAGGAATTGAAGAAGGTATATTCAAGTGTGAATATACTTTAGAAGTTTCAGAAATAGTTTTATCTGTTTTCACGTTTTTACTTGACCCAGGTATTTTTACTTGAGATAAAGAAGAAAGAAATTGTAAATTAAAAGCATTAAGTTTAATTTTAGAAAGAATTTTAATGGCACCTAAAGGGAGTTTTGATTTTTTTACGAATGATTTTTGAAGTACATATTAGTAAATGATGTTTATACTGTATTTATTTGTATTTAATAGTTTTGAATATAGATACAAAAGAGTATCTCATTTGTGATTTTATTTAATCATTTAGAGATACTCTTTTGATATATGGGAAAAGAGTATTTTATCCTACAAAGATTTGTGTCCAATAAAGTGAACCACCACTTTTTTGAGCTACTCCAACACCTATTTTACTAAAATTTGGATTTAGTATATTTTTTCTGTGACCTTCAGAATTCATCCACGCATTTACAACTTCTTTTGGAGTTTTTTGACCCATAGCTATATTTTCACCAGCTGTTTTATAGCTTATCCCAAACTTTTTCAACATATCGAATGGAGAACCATAAGTTGGAGAATTGTGTGAAAAATAATTGTTATCAATCATATCTTGAGACTTCTTAGTAGCAACATTTGATACAGAAGAATCAAGAGTAAGAGGATTTAATCCAGCTTTAGATCTTTCTATATTTACTAAATCAACGACTTCTTTTTGGTAAGCTGAAAAATTTCCATTTGTAGAACCTGAATTATTATTATCTTCAGGCTTATTAGATTCTGAGTTGTTGTTATCCTCAGGTTTATTAGTAGAGCCTGAATTATTATCTTCAGGTTTGTTAGATTCTGAGTTATTATTGTCTTCAGGTTTATTAGTAGAGCCTGAGTTATTATTGTTTTCAGGTTTATTAGTAGAGCCTGAATTATTATTGTCCTCAGGTTTATTAGTGTTATTGCAATTCTTGTCATTATGGTTCTTATCTTTACAAGAATTATCTTTATCAGGTTTAAGCTCTGGTTTTACAGAACAATTTGGTTTTGCTGAAAATTTGTATTTAGTATTACTGTATACTAAACTTTTGTTACTTAGATTTACATTGTTTTCAAGCGATGAAGCACTTGCAGTAACAGCACTAGATGCTGTAGCTAAGGTTAACACTCCCAATGCTAACATAGTTTTTAATTTTGTTGGTATATTTTTTTTCATTATAAACACCTCTCAATCTAAAAATTCTAAAAATGTTACTAATTTGTAACCTTTAGTGTAGGGGGTACCCGTGCATTTATACTAACATAAGAATAAGCATTTTTTCACTGTAAAGATATGTAAAAAGAGTATACATGGAATAAACAGGTATATTTAAGAAAGTTTAATAATTTGTCTCATAAAGCTACATAGTATGAAATCACTAGCTTTGAGAAAAATATATTTTTATAATGATTTTATGATGTAAATTTATGGTTACGAAAAAAAAATTTATATAGCTATTGAAATTTATTTAATATACATTTTAGTGCAAATGGTAAATTTTCATTATTGAAATCTTTGAAAAATAAGAAAGTCATCTGTTCCAATAGATGACTTTTTATATGGTAAATTATAATATACTTTAGTTTAATACATCAGTAATCCTAACGTAATTACGATAATTTCTGCTATTAATGAACCAACTGCAACTACAATGAAAGTTTCTTTAAATCCGGTTTTATGTGTTAACTTAGATAAACTTAAGAATGTAAGAAAAACACCACTTTGTGGAACTATAGTAAGTATATTTGAAGCTATTGTAGCAACACGATGAATTAATTCTGGATTCAGACCAGTGCTTAAATAATAATTTGCGAAGTTTGGCATTACTATTCCTAATGCACCAGAAGATGAACCTGTTATTGCTGACATTGTTGAAGTTAATACAGTAAGACTTATAAGTGGGCTACCTGGTATTGACATAATAAGTTTGCTGAATACATTAAAACCTGGTGCAGTCATTATTACTGCTCCAAATGCAACAGCAGAAGATGTTGCAAATATAGGTCCAATAGAACCACTAGCTCCTATACTCAATGTCTGTATTTTGGATGATAAAAATTTACGGAATAAAAATGCAGATAAAAGGATTGCAACTATTAAAGCTATGTAAATTACATTTTTTTTCAGAAATTCTGAACCAAAAGTACTTCCTACTATTGCTATAATTACAAGTGCTAATAGAGGAAAGATGCTTGCAAAAAATCCTGGTAATTCTCTATCTAGAGATTCTTCTTCTGATTCTGAAGTATAAGTTGCATACGTTTCACCCTTTTTAATACTTTTATTCAGAGCATATTTCATGTAGATAAGACCAAACACAGCACAACCTATACTGCCTGCAATACTTGGTATAATAGCTGCAGTAAGAGAAGTATTTAGATATTGAATAGGAATAACATTTTGAATGGCTGGTGTCCCAGGAATCATAGTCATTGTAATTGTAGCAATTCCAAGCCAAAGAGGAATTTGAATAAGATTCCAAGAAATATCAAGTTTTTTAAATAGAGTTCTTGCAAGTGGAATGACTGCAAACATAACTACAAACAGGCTTATACCACCATATGTCAATATAAAGCTTACTATAAATATCGCAACTAAAACTCTATAAGGATATTTAGAGCCAAACTTGTTTAAGATAAAATCTGCTATAGATACAGTGGCTCCACTTTCCTCCATAAATTTAGCAAGTATTGAGCCTAATAAAAATATTGCAAAATAGCTCATTATATAATTGCCAAGTGCTCCCATGTAATTATTTTTGCCAGCGCCTAGCATTGATGTTACAACATCCATTTTATTTAAGAGAACAACTATTAAGGTTGCTATTGGAGCAGCTATAGTTATATGAATTTCTTTAACTGAAAAATATATAATAGCTATTATACCAATAATTATACCAATTGGTGCTATAATACTCATAAACATTCCTCCTTATTAGAGGGACTTGAAGAACAGTTTCTTCAAGCCCTAAATATAAAATAACTACTGTGCAGTATATCCTCCATCTAGTATGCACGCTTGTCCTGTAATTCCTTTAGCTTTATCACTTGCTAAGAACATAGCATAATCTGCAATTTCTTGAACATCTAATAGACGTTTTTGTGGCACAAGTGGATATAAAACTTCTTCTAATACATTTTCTAATGGGATGTTACGAGTTTTTGAAAGGTCATTAAACTGACCTCTAACAAGTGGAGTATCTACATATCCAGGGCATAAAGCATTAACTGTTATACCAGAATCAGCAGCTTCAAGGGCAGCAACCTTTGTTAATCCTATAAGTCCATGTTTTGCTGAGTTATAAGCAGCCTTACCAGCAAATCCTATTACACCATTGATTGAAGCCATATTTATTATACGACCAAATCCTTGTTTTTTCATTATAGGGAATACTTTTTTAGTAGCTATAAAAGGTGCTGTTAGCATTATTTTTATCATAAATTCAAATTTATCAGTTGGGAAATCTTCTATCATAGAAACATGTTGAAGTCCAGCATTGTTTATTAATATATCTAATTTACCGTACTTTTCAACAGTTTTGTCTATAGCATGGTTAATTTCTTCTTCTTTAGTTACATCACACTTTACATTCATGCAATCATAGCCTTCTTTTTTTAGCTCTGTTGTAACTTTGTCTAAAGCTTCTTGATTTATGTCAGAGAACATTACTTTAGCACCATTTTTTAAGAATGATTCAGCAATTTGTTTACCTATTCCACTTGCAGCTCCTGTTACGAATACAACTTTGTCTTTAACCATTTTCATTTCCTCCAATTTTATTTTATTTTCATATTAATATTTTGAATAATATAAATTTACATCTAATACATTTGTATTTTTAATCACTTTAAACAGCTGATATGTTTCCATTTAATGAGTCTGATAATATTAAAGGTGCTTCAGTAGCAGAAATAACATCATCCAAAGTGAAAGCAGGGTTTATTTCTTTAAGTAAAATTCCATCTGGTGTTACTTCCATAACGCCCATTTCGGTAACTATCAAATCTACAGCATTAGTTGCAGTAAGTGGAAGAGTACAATTATTTAATATTTTTGCAGAACCTTTTGAAGTATGTTCCATTGCTACAATGACTTTCTTAGCACCAGTTACTAAATCCATAGCTCCACCCATACCTGGAACCATCTTGCCTGGAATCATATAGTTTGCTATGTTGCCACATTTATCAACTTGAAGTGCACCAAGAACTGTTATATCTACATGACCACCTCTGATTATTCCAAAAGAGGTAGCGCTATCAAAGAAACACCCTCCAGGAAGTATCGTAACTGGTTGACCTCCAGCATTTACAATGGTTTCATCACTTAGATTTCCATCTTCAGCTACTCCTAAACCTAGAAAACCATTCTCAGATTGCAAGATAACGTTTGCATCATCTGGAATATAATTTGCTACTTTAGTTGGTAGGCCTATACCAAGGTTTACAACAGTTCCATCTTTTAATTCTTTAGAAACTCTATTTGCAATATATTCTTGCATTTCTAATTTATCCATTATAAATTACCTCCTTCAATGATGTAATTCACAAAAATACCTGGTGTAGTAACTTCATTTGGGTTAATATCACCAATTTCAACGATTTCATCTACTTCAACTATTGTAATCTTGGCAGCCGAAGCCATTAAATTATTAAAATTGTTCATAGAACCTTTATAAACTAGATTACCTGCTTTATCAGCCTTTGATGCAAAGAGAAGAGCAATATCTGCATGGATTGGTTTTTCAAGAAGGTATTCTTTATCATCTATGACAATTTTTTGTTTTCCTTCTTCAACAAGAGTACCAATCCCAGTAGGTGTTAATATACCTCCCAAACCATAACCAGCTGCACGTATTTGTTCAGCAAGAGTTCCTTGAGGAACCAATTCGACATCTGTTTCATTATTATTCATTTGTCTACCAGTTTCTTTATTTAATCCTATATGAGAAGCAATTATCTTTTTGAATTGCTTATTCACAACCATTTTTCCAACACCTTTGTCAATAAAGCCAGTATCATTACAAATTAGTGTTAAATCTTTTATATTTTTATTACACAAATAATCAATCAAATTTTCTGGTGAACCATTAGCCATGAATCCACCTACCATTATTGTATCTCCATCTTTTACATGAGATAGAGCTTCATTGATGTTAACTATTTTATTCATATTTCCTCCTATCGTGAAACTACCATTGATATTCCTTGGCCACCACTGATACAAAGTGTTGCAAGACTAGTCTCAGTTTTACGTTTTTGTATTTCATAAAGTAGCGTAACGAGTATTCTAGCGACATTTGACTCTATTGGATGTCCTAATGCTATTGCACCACTATTAACATTTAATTTTGATGAATCTATTTGAAGTTCATGTCGAATAGCTATCTTTCTTGAATGATAATTAAAAATTTTCTGAATAAAAAAATTATAATAAAGTACTTTTAATACAAGCTTGCTTTTAAGTATTTCAATTATTTTTATCCCTAATGCTTTATGTTTTCCTGTCTCTAATTATAGATTACGGCGAAAAAAGCGTTTTGTCTAAGTCTAATTTTTTATATAGTGTATAAGAAAAATTTATAGGACAGAAATTTCTGCCATGTTTAGAAAAATATTTTGTTAAAATATTAATGAAATTATGTTGATTTTCCTATAGAATATTACTATAAGAAAAAATATAATCTAAACTATATTTTTAAGAAAGGGGGTTTAAAATGGATATAAAACAGTTAAAATATTTTGTTGAGATAGTAAAATCTGGTTTTAATCTATCAATAGCATCTAAGACACTTCACATATCTCAACCAGCGTTAAGTCAAATCATAAAAAATTTTGAAGAGAGTGAAGATGTATACTTATTTGAGAGGTACAAAGGCAGGTTAAATGGCTTAACACCAGCAGGAGAGAGATTTTATGTAAATGCAGAACATATTATAAATGAATACAAAAACATGATGGAAGATTTAAGGGAAGATTCAGTTCAATTTAAAGGTAAAGTTAGAATAGGAATACCACCACTTATACTTGGAATAGCCTTTTCAGATGTAGTTGCACAGTTAGTTGCAAACAATCCAGATATAGAATTTGATATAGTAGAGAAGGGAGCATATGATTTAAGTAGAATGCTTATATTACAAGAATTAGATTATGCGGTATTATTACATCCACATAAAATCGATAAAAGTGTAGTGACTGAACATGTACTTCAAGAAGATGAGCTGACAGCTTTTTTAAATGTAAATCATCCACTTGCTAAAAAAAATAAGATAGACTGGAACGATTTGAATGAGCAGTTACTTGCAATATTTAATCCTGCTTTTATGATACATCATAAGCTAATGCAAAAATTTACTGATGAAAATGTTAAGTTAAAAAGATATATCATGTCTGGTTCATGGGATTTTCTATTGTTATCAACTACAAACTCTGATTTTATAACCATTCTACCGTCACCAGTCCACAATTTCTTTGAGAATAGTAAAATTATAGAAATACCATTTAATCATCCTATTACATGGAAAGTTGTATTATGCAGACCTAAGAAAGAACGTTATAGTCATGTAGATGAACATGTATTTAAATTTATTATAGATTTTTTTAGTAAAAAAAATTCGCGAGAGTGTTATTAAAATAACAATAAAAAGCAAACAAATTTTAAAAAATTACAATAAACTATTAGTTTTTTATATATTTAATAGGCAATAATAGGTTTTACATATCAGAATAAATTAGTATTGAAAATTATAATATACAAAATATATTTTCTAAAAATAAAAAATAAAAACAGTGAGTATCTGTAGATAGTCATTGTTTTTATTTTTCTATATAAAAGTTATTAAGTATTACTAGAAAACTTTTTACTTATTATAGTCAAGCTCATAACTGTTAAAAATATAAGTAGACCTGGAAATACAGCTAAATATAACTTATCAAAAATATGTCTTTGAGCATCTTGAAGCATATTACCCCACGATGCAAGAGGTAATTGTATTCCAAGGCCTAAAAAACTAAGAGCGGATTCAGTTAAGATAGCATTAGCAATATTTAATGAGCCTGCAACTACAATAGTTTCTTTTAAGTTTAAAACTATGTGTCTTAATAGTATATTTCTAGTTTTAATACCTGTAGCTTTAGCAGCTATACAGTATTCATTTTCCTTTATTTTTAATGTTTCTCCACGGACGATTCTTGAGACTTCCATCCAACTTAAAAATCCAATAATTAGTATAATAGTGGAGACTTTAGGTGTCAAATAAGTATTTAACACAATCAAAACTAAGAAGCTAGGGATACTCATAAGCATATCTACTATTCTCATTAAGAATTGGTCCAACTTACCTCCAATATATCCACTAATAACACCTACAGCAGTACCAAATACTATAGAAATAACCATGGATAAAATACCAACACTAAGTGAAATTCTTCCACCATAAAGAGCTCTAGAGAAATAATCCCTCCCAAGTTCATCTGTACCAAAAATATGCTTTAAACTAGGTTCTTGAAGTTTGGAAGTAGTGTCAATTGCATTAGAGTCTATATTTAATATAAAAGAAGCTATGATTAATATGATTATTATACTAAGAGTAATGCATGCAAAAGCAAAGGATTTGTCTTTTTTTAATTCTTTTAGAATATTTGTAAACATAATCAGAAGTCTCCTTTACTAGATTTAATTTTAGGGTCAATTAATAGATATAATATATCAGCTACTAAATTTCCTAAAATTAAAAAGAGTGCTGATAACATAGTTATTGCCATAATTATGGTATAATCTCTTGAAAAAATTGAATCAATCATTAATCTACCCATACCTGGCCAAGAGAAAACTACTTCTGTAACAAATGCACCAGTAACTAATTTTTGTATACTCATACCAAGAATTGTAACTAATGATGTCAGTGAATTTTTCAAGACATGTTTGAAGAGTATGATTTTTTCTGATAATCCTTTTGCTCTTGCTGTAACAACATACTGTTTTTTTAATTGTTCACTTACACTAGCTTCTACATAATTTGTGAAAATAGCTGTATTATATAAACCTAAAGTTATTACAGGTAGAATTAAATGTTTTACTAAATCTCCAAAACTATCATTTCCAATAGTATGCATACCTCCTGATGGAAAAATATTAAACTTAACTGAAAAAATTGAGATGAGTATCATGCCTATCCAAAATGAAGGAATAGAAACACCTATATAATTAAAAATAGATGATATTTTACTAGTTATTGAATTTTTATTTACAGCTAAAAATATTCCGAGAGGTATAGCTACTAATATTGAAAATATTAAAGAAGTTCCCATAAGAATAAATGTATTTCCCATCTTTTCCATAATTTGTTCTGTAACAGGCATATGGTTTATATAAGAAATACCTAGATTTCCACTTAAAGTGTTTTTTAACCAACTTAAGTATCTTATGTATACTGGTTTATCAAGTCCCATGTTAACTCTTATATTTTCAATATCTTGTGCAGACATTAAAGGATTTATATAAGCATCTGCTGGGTCACCAGGAGCTAATTCTAAAAGCCCAAATGATAATATAGATATTAAGATTAACATAGGTATTAAAACTTTTACTCTATTTAATATTAATTTCAACATAAATGAATTCTCCTAATTAAAGGAGATGTCTCGTTTTAGAATAATAAAACAATGCAATGGACACTAAGTTCAAAGTTGCCATATTATTTTTAGACATCTCCCTTTTTAATTAATAATATAAAATTTTACATAAATTATTCTACATATAGTTTAGACCAGTCTTCAAATAATATTGCAGGAGATGGTTTAGCATCTTCTATTCCTTTTAAACTTTTTTGAGCTGCCATTAAATTCTGTTCATAATCTATAGTATAAATAGGTGCATCTTTAGATATATCCTGTTGTATTTGTTTGTATATTTCTTTACGTTTTTCTTTGTCTAATTCAGTAAATCCTTTTTCCCATAAAGCATCTATTTCAGTATTAGAATATTTAGTTTGGTTACAATATTGACCAGTTTCAAACATACCTCTATATGGATTTGGCTCTAATCCCCAAGCATATCCATTTACATACATATCACATTCAGTACCATTGCTAAATAATATATTGAAGAAAGCTTTACTTTCATAAGGAACTATTTCAGCTTCTATACCAATTTTTTTCAACTCTTGTTGAGCTACTAAAGCATAGTTTTTATGTCCAAATCTGCCTGTGTTATAACCTATTTTTAATTTATCAATTTTAACACCACTCTTAGCTAATAGGTCTTTAGCTTTATTTGTATCTTGCTTATATTCTTCAACACCTTCTTCAGTGTAGAAGTCTGCTTCTGGAACTAATATAGATTTAGCAGGTACAGAACCCTCTTTTCCATATGCTGATTCTATCATTTCATTTCTATTCAAAGCATATGATAATGCTTGTCTTACTTCTTTATTAGCCATATTTGCTATATTTTGGTTAAATACAATATAATTTAATCTTTCTTCACTGTAAGTGTAAGTCTGTAAGTTTGAATTTGATTTTGCTTTTTCATATCCTTCAGCAGATGTCTTCATAAGTGAAATTTCACCATTATTTAAAGCTGCTTCTTGAGATGCTTCATTAGGTATTATTTTTAATGCTATAGAGTCTGCTTTAGGTTCTCCACCGAAATAATCTGCATTTTTTTCAAATACTATGCTTTCACCTTTTTTCCATTCTTTAAACTTGAATGCCCCAGAACCAACTGGATTATTGTTTTTTTCTGACTTAGCTATATTTGATTCTCCTTCAAAGATGTGTTTAGGTATTGGAGCTATTTTAGATATACCATACAAGAAAGATTCACTTGCAGTTGGCAAGGTAATCTTAACAGTTAAATCATCAACTTTCTCTACTTTAACTGGTTTTTCGCCTATCAATAAGTATTGTCTTGATGGTGAATTTTGTTTTTCATCTAAAACTGTATTAAATGTGAATAAGACATCTTCAGCAGTTATTGGTTTCCCATCATGCCATTTTAAATCAGATTTTAATTTTATAGTTAATTCTTTACTATCTTTAAAATCTACTTTTTCTGCTAGATAATTTACTAAATTTCCTTTTTCATAAGTATAAAGAGGAGCATAAACTATATTTGACGCAAGAGAATCTTCTTTAACATTTGCAAAAGCTCCATTGATTATGTCAGGGTCACTTGCCATAGGGATTACAACAGTTCCACCAGATTTACTTTCTCCTCCTCCACTAGACTTGTCTTTATCATTAGAACTACAAGCTGTGAATGTAAACATTAATGCCGAAACTAAGATTAATGATGCCAATTTTTTAAATTTCATATTCTTATAAAACCTCCATAAAATAATATTTGACGCATATTTTTCATTTTATAATAAGAATCATTATTAAATCAACACATATAGAAATTAACTATCATACTGTTTTAATTGATAGAAAAAAAGAATAAAATGTAATAAAATGTTGTAATTTAAAATTTTATAAAATACAATCAAAAAGTGTATGTTATTTTAAGCAATTTCACTGAGAGGAGAAAATAATGAATAAAACACTAATTGAGGTTAGAGACTTAAAGGTCTATTTTCATACAGATAAAGGCATTGTAAAGAGTGTAAATGGAGTAAGTTTTAATATAAATGAAGGTGAAACTATTGGAATAGTTGGAGAATCAGGATGTGGTAAATCTGTAACAGCTATGTCTTTGATGAAGCTACTTCCAACATCAAAAATAGAAGGTGGAGAAATAATATTTCAAGGTAAAGACATTTTAAAGATGAATGAAAATGAACTTATGGGAATAAGAGGCAATGAGATATCGATGATTTTTCAAGAGCCAATGACATCTTTAAATCCAGCATTTACTGTGGGAAATCAAATTATTGAAGGAATTATATTGCATCAAGATTTATCAAAAGAAGAGGCTAAAAAAAAGGTAATAGATATGATAAAGCTAGTAGAAATACCAAGAGCTGAAGAAATATATAATTCATATCCACACGAGTTATCTGGTGGTATGAGACAAAGAATAATGATAGCTATGGCTTTATCCTGTAATCCAAAATTACTTATAGCTGATGAACCAACAACAGCTTTAGATGTTACTATTCAAGCTCAAGTTCTAGATATAATGAAAAATATAAAAGAAAAATTAAACACATCTATAATGATGATTACCCATGATTTGGGGGTAGTTGCAGAAATGTGTGATAAAGTAATAGTAATGTATGCGGGCAAAGTTATAGAAGTAGCAGATGTTGTTGAATTATTTAAAAATCCAAAACACCCTTACACTATTGGACTTTTAAAGTCAAAGCCTATTCTTGGAGAAAACAAAGAAAAAAGATTGTATTCAATTCCAGGACAAGTACCAAACCCAATTGGAATACCAGATTCATGTTACTTTAGTGATAGATGTGAAAAAGTATGTGATAAGTGTAGGACTCAGATACCTCCTTTAATAGAATTGAATAGTGGTCATAGTATTGCATGTTGGTTATATAAACAGGAGGAGATATAAATGAAAAAAGAAGAAAGTTTATTAAAAGTAGAAGGGCTTAAAAAGTACTTTGAAGTTAAATCTGGATTGTTTAATAAGGAGGTCAAATATGTAAAGGCAGTTGATGGAGTCTCTTTTGATTTGAAAAAGGGAGAAACTTTGGCTATAGTTGGAGAATCAGGATGTGGAAAATCAACTGCTGGAAGAACAATTCTTAGATTAATTGAAAAAACTGAAGGAAAAGTTGAATTTAATGGTATAGATATATATAAGTTAGAGAAGGAAGAACTTAGAAGATTAAGACCAAAAATGCAAATGATATTTCAAGACCCATATAGCTCATTAAACCCAAGATTAAATGTAGAGCAAATAATATCTGAGGCAGTTATAGAACATAATTTAGTACCAAAAAATGAAATAAAAGATAATATATTAAATGTTGTAGAGAATTGTGGTCTTTCTAAGTATCATTTAAACAGGAAACCAGGCGAGTTTTCTGGAGGTCAAAGACAGAGAATCGGTATAGCAAGGGCATTAGCATTAAATCCAGAATTTATAGTTTGTGATGAACCTGTTTCTGCATTAGATGTTTCTATTCAATCTCAAATTATAAATTTACTTATGGATTTACAAGATAAATATAAACTTTCATATTTGTTTATATCTCATGATTTAAGTGTAGTAAATCATATTGCACATAGAGTATGTGTCATGTATCTAGGTTCTATAATAGAGATTGCAACGAAAGAAGAACTTTACTTGCATTCTCAACATCCATACACAAAAGCACTTATGAGTGCAGTACCAATACAAGACCCTACAATTAAGAAAAATAGAATTATATTAAAAGGGGATATACCTTCTCCAACAAATCCACCAAGTGGATGTAAGTTTCATACAAGATGCCCTTATTGTAAAGAAGTATGTAAAATAGAAGTTCCAGTTTTAAAAGAAATATCAAAGAATCATTTTGTCGCATGTCATCTAGTATAGATGTTTTCAAAATTAAATCTGAGATATATAATAAGAATAATAGGATAAATTGAAAATTTTTTGATGCTAAAATTATATGATATTAATATTAAGTTAGTTGATATATAAGTTTAATCTATAATGTAATTATTGAAAAGAGGGGTAGACGTGTCAATTTTAGTAACATTGTTAGGGTTATTGGTTTGCACAACAATTTCAACTGTACTTAGTAAAAAGTGGAACAGTATTCCTCTTGCAATATATCAAATTGTATTAGGAGTTATATTGTCTATTTTGCCATTTAAATTTTCATTTTCATTTAACCCAGAAATATTTGTAATATGTATAATAGCTCCATTATTATTTAGTGAAGGTCAAAATGTATCGAGAAAAGAGCTGTTAGAACTTAGAAAGCCTATTTTACTTCTTGCATTTGGTCTAGTTTTGACAACAGTATTTGCAGGTGGAATCTTTATACATTTTCTTATTCCTGAGATGCCTCTGTCAGTTTCATTTGCTCTAGCAGCAGTAATATCTCCAACTGATTTAGTGGCAGTAAAATCAATCACACAAGGATTAGATTTCCCTAAAAATATGATGAGTATACTTGAAGGTGAATCTCTATTAAATGATGCTGCTGGAGTAGTAGCATTTAAAGTTGCAGTGCTTGCAACAGTTACAGGAGCATTTTCAATAAAAGAAGCAGGGATTCAATTTATAATTACTGCTTTTGGAGGAATAATATTAGGATGCCTTTTAGGATATATAATTATAAAAATAAGACTTAGTTTACATAAGTGGAATCTGGAAGAAATTCCAATGGTAATAGTTATACAAATAATGACTCCACTTTTTGTGTATTTTGTGGCAGAAGAAGTAGGGGTATCTGGAATTCTAGCTGTTGTAATGGCAGGGATAGCCCATGGAATTGAAAAAGAGCATTTACAAAATACAACTACTAAACTAAGAATAATATCAGACAATACATGGTATGTTTTAGAGTATGTATTGAATGGATTTGTATTTACATTGCTTGGTTTTTTATTACCAAGCATATATATAGGTCTTAGCACTAAAAATGAAAATATGGCATTGAAATTGACTTTTATTGCTGTTTTAATTGTATTTATTTTATTTGTAATAAGATTTATATGTGTATATTTATGGCATGATTCTTTTATAAAAACTAAAAAGAATCCATTAAATAATTTCTTTATAGGATTTTTAGGTTTTAAGAATGAAGAAGTTGTAAAAGACAGTATTTCTAGATGTAAATACTCATTAATAGTTGCTACTTGTGGTGTTCATGGTACCTTTACACTAGCAACTGCATTATCCATACCATTTTATTTAGCTAATAAAGATATATTTCCGATGAGAGATACTGTTTTATTTATATCATCAGAAGTTATTCTTATAAGTTTAATATTGGCTACAATTTTATTGCCAAGATTATTAAAAAATAATATACAAGAATCAGAACATTTACTATCTGATAAAGAGGCATATCAATTAATTTTGAAAGAAGCTATTTTAAAACTTAGTAATGAAAATGCACAAGAAGTACAACCAGTTATACATGATTTAAATGAACAGTTGGTAGACTCTGAAAAGGGAATATTAAATACTCCAGATAACAAACTTATAAGTATTATGATTGCACAAGCAGACCATCAAGGTTTGTTGGCTGTTCAAAACCTATTAGAAGTTGGAAAAATTTCTGATAGAGCTTTTAAATTGTATAGGTTTTATATTACAAAATCAAGAAAATCTATTCAGAAGTCTATATTTAAGATTGCAAGGCTAAAAATAAGTATGTGGATTATAGATAGAAAAGTAAAACTAGAAGTAAAAGAAAAAATTACAAAAATAATATCCGAAAATAAAGAAATAATTAAAGAATTTCACCATGCATATGCACTTTCTACTAAAACTGCTATATCTTTTATAAATGGAAATACTGATGAAAACAACAGACATGAGTCCATAATAGTAATCAGATTTTATAATCGTTACCTGAATTGGCTGACTAGAAAGATTCAAAATGATGATAAGTTTGAAGCAAAAGTAGAATACTACAGGTTAATGGCAATCCAAAGTGAAAGAGATAGTGTTCAACAATTAGTTGAAACTAAACAAATATCAAGAGAAGTTGCTAAGGAGTTATTGGAGAATATTCTTTATGATGAGATGATGATGATAGAATCATAAAAACAATGCAATATAGTGTGTGTTCTTTGATATTAAAATTAATGTTAAAAAATAGGAAATAGTTTTCAATAATTTGCTTGACAGATATATTTATTTATAATAGAATAAAACCATAAATTGAATACAATATTTATTAGCATTAACAAATTGGATTGTTACTGGAAAGCAGGCAATACCTAAGTTAAGATATACAGGTGAATTGTATCTTAATTTAGGTGTTTTTTTATGAATAAGTGAATTTGTATTTTGGGAGATATATTGATTATGATTATTCAACAAATTTATAATAATAATGTTGTATTGGTTCTAGATGAAAATATAAAAAAAGAATTGATATTAACAGGATGTGGGATTGGATTTCAGAAAAAGAAAGGTCAAGAAGTAGACAAAAGTAAAATTGAAAGAACCTTTGTTATACAGGATGAAAGTTTTGTAGATAAAATTGGAAAACTGGCAAGCCAGGTTGATGAAAAATTTTTTGAAATTAGCACAGATATAATTGCTTATGCAGAGGGAATCTTGAATACTGAACTTTATGAATATATTTATGTAGCGCTTACTGACCATATTGCATTTGCTATTAAAAGGTATAATGAAAATATAACTATAAAGAATGATTTACTACATGAAATAAAAAGAATACATAAAAAAGAATATGAGATTGGTAAATGGGCTGTAGATTATATAAATAAAGAATTTAATGTACAATTTCCACTTGATGAAGCTGGTTTTATAGCCATGCATATAGTAAATTCAAATTATAAAGGAAGTTCAAAGGAATCTCTATTAATTACTAAAATAGTAAAAGACATACTCAATATTATAAGATACTACTATAGAGTTG
This sequence comes from Clostridioides sp. GD02367, assembly GCF_045900275.1. NCBI lineage: Bacteria > Bacillati > Bacillota > Clostridia > Peptostreptococcales > Peptostreptococcaceae > Clostridioides > Clostridioides sp. GD02367. The sequence continues at coordinate 71,034 of NZ_JBJODK010000006.1, forward strand.
AATTTAGAGAAGATGATATAAATTATGATAGGCTTCTTACTCATCTGAAGTTCTTTGCAAATCGCTTGGTAAAAAGAGAAGAAATAAATGATGCAAATAATGAAATTATAGATATAATAAAAGTAAAGTATGAAAAAGATTATAACTGCGCATATAAAATAAAAACTCATGTAGAGAAGAATTACGATTACTATGTAAGTCAAGATGAATTACTGTATTTAACATTACATATCAAAAGAGTTATATCTGTATTAAACTCATAATAAAAGGGAACTCGATACAAAGTATATAGGTTAAATATATTATTTAAAAGTTAATACAAAATAATAATTTTAAAACATTAAGATTGTTACTGATGATGCAGGCAAGACTTAGGTTTATAAAAAAATTATAATAGTTTATTTTTAATTCTGAAATTAGGTTAATATAGATTTATTTATATTAGCGTAAGTTGGATTTTGGAATTAGGAGTACTAATGTAATTTTTTATAAACTTAAGTCTTTTTTATTTAAAAAATATAAAATAATAAGGAGAGAAGAGTATATGAAAAAAATATTTGGTATTTTACAGAAAGTAGGGAAATCTTTAATGCTACCAGTTGCATTACTTCCAGCAGCAGGTATATTACTTGGTATAAGCAATGCTTTAGCAGGAGATGCATTATTAGCTCATTTTCCAGCTTTAGCTAATCCTACATTTCAACTTATAATAAGTATAATGGAAAGTTCAGGTCAAATTATATTTAATAACTTACCACTTATATTTGCAGTTGGTGTGGCTGTAGGTTTGACTGAAGGAGAAGGTGTTGCAGCATTGGCATCCATAGTAGGTTTTTTTATTCTCAATACATCTATGGGGGTTATGGCAGGTGTTACAGAAGGTATGATAGATAATTCTATGTATGCAAGTATTGTTGGAATACCAACGATTCAAACAGGTGTATTTGGTGGTATCATAATAGGGATAGTGGCTGCTTATCTTTATAAGAAGTTCTATAAAATTGAGTTACCTCAATATTTAGGTTTTTTTGCAGGTAAAAGATTTGTTCCAATTGTTACTTCATTGGCAGCCATAGCAATAGGAATCATATTGTCTTTTGTTTGGCCTCCAATACAAGAGGGATTGCTTAGTTTCTCAAAAAATGTCATAGAGACAAATCAAACACTAGCAGCGTTTATGGAAGGTTCTTTAGAAAGACTATTAATACCTTTTGGTTTACATCACGTTTTTCATAATCCATTTTGGTATCAATTTGGAGAATACATAAATAAAGCTGGTGAACTTGTAATGGGTGACCAAAAGATATTCTTTGCCCAACTTAAAGATGGAGTAACCTTCACATCAGGTACTTTTATGACAGGAGCATTTCCTTTTATGATGTTTGGTCTTCCAGCAGCAGCGCTTGCTATGGTACATGAAGCAAAGCCTGAAAAGAAAAAATTTGTAGCAGGTATAATGGCATCAGCAGCATTGACTTCTTTTTTAACAGGAATAACTGAACCAATAGAGTTTGCATTTTTATTTGTAGCACCAGCATTATTTGCAATACACTGTTTATTTTCAGGTTTATCATATGCAGTGATGCAATTATTGGGAGTTAAAATTGGTTTTACATTTTCAGGAGGACTAATAGATTTCTTGTTATTTGGTGTACTTCCTAATAGAACTCCATGGTATTTAGCTATTTTAGTAGGTCTTGGGTTTGCAGTATTATACTATAGTGTATTTAGATTTATGATAAGAAAGTTCAATTTAAAGACACCAGGAAGAGAAGATGAGTCAGAAACCAATGTAGGTACTGTTGAAATGTCTAAAAATGAATTAGCATCAGAGATTTTAGTTGCCCTAGGGAATAAAGAAAATCTAAAGAGTCTAGATGCTTGTATAACAAGACTTAGATTAGTTGTAAATGATATAGATAAAGTAGATAAAGAAAAGCTAAAATCACTTGGAGCAGCAGGTGTTATGGTTATTGGAAATAATATTCAAGCTATATTTGGACCTAAATCAGATGCAATAAAGTCTGACATAAAGGATATAATAGAAGGAAAAATAAAAGTTGAAGACAAGAATATTAAAGATACATATAAAAATAAAGTAGAAAAAAACAATACAGAAATCGTCAACATGGGAGATTCTTTATTAGAAGAAGAGGTTTATGCCCTTACAAATGGAGAGTTACTAGACATAGAAGATGTGCCAGACTCTGTATTTTCAAGCAGATTGATGGGCGATGGATTTGCAATTAAATCTGATGATGGATTAATATATTCACCAGTTGATGGAACTATTGGAGTTGTATTTCCAACTAAGCATGCGATAATAATAAAATCTAAGAAAAGTGGAGTAGAAATACTTATACATTTAGGAATAGAAACTGTAAACTTAGAAGGTAATGGATTTGAAGTATTTGTGAATGTAGGAGATGAAGTCAAAGCAGGGGATAAGTTAGTGAAAATGGACTTAGAGTATATTGAGAAAAACGGTCTATCAGTAATAAGCCCTGTAGTATTTACTAATTTAGAGCAAAATCAGAAATTAAGCATTAAAAAAGGAAGAATCATAGCAAAAGAGAAGAATCGTGTAAGCATAGTAAGAGATAATGTTGAAAAGATTGGATAGATATATAATATTTTAATTTATTTTAAAATATTAGCAACCATGAGATATTAGTAAGATGAATAGACTAATATCTCATGTGTTTATTGAGACAACATTTATAACAAATAATTTACTCATCTAAAAGAGTAATATCTAAAGGACTTTTATTGTTTATATAATTTTTAGGAGATACCCCATAGTACTTTTTAAATGCTCTTACAAAACTAGAATAATCGTTGAATCCACATTTACTACAAACTTCGCTCATAAGATTACCATTAATTATTAATGATTTTGCCAAAATTAATCTTTTCTGGACTATATAATTGTGTATGGATGTCCCAGTATAAGACTTAAACTTTCTCATAAGATAATATTTACTTATAAAAAATTCAGATGATATGCTATCTATGGAAAGCTTATTATCTATATTTGAATTTATATAGTTTAATATTTTTTTTATAGTTTCATCATAAAAAACATCTTCTGTTGATTCTGTATTTTCACTTTTTAAGAAAATTCTATTTAAGAATATCATAAGTTGTATAAACAATGTATTTCTCAATAGTTCATTTCCAAATTCATTGTTAGATTCAGAAATACTTATTTGTTCAATAAAAGTCTTAATGGATTGAATATCATGTATATTTAAACGTAATCTATTACATTTATTTTCTGTGGCTATTTTAAAACATTTTTCTAAGTCACTAGTAATATTACTATTTTTTTTCATAAATTCTGGACTAATCCATATTGCAATTCTCTCATAAAATACATCTGAATCTATAACTGGTTTATGGATTTCATTATTACTGATAAAAAGTATATCCCAAGGTTTTAGTTTATAGGGAATTCCTTCAACAAAATAAGTGACATTTCCATCTATAAATATAATTATCTTATTAAAATCATGATTATGGTATTCAAATTTTATATCTTTTTTGTCTCTAATATTAAATATTTTAAAATTATCATTTAAGTACCCAATTTTTTTATCCATAGCTTTTATATGAGACCTTTCTTGAGTTATATTATAAAAAATTATAGAGCATTTTTTGCAATATTTCAAGCATTTTTAACCATTCACATAGTAAAAAATTCTTAATATAATATTATATGTAGTGTAATTTTAGCAGAAAGAGTTTAAAGGGAGGAAAGCATTTATGAAATTAAATGATATTATACAAGGTTTGGATATAGTCAATGTCAAAGGTGAATTAAATATAGATATTAATAATGTACAATATGATTCAAGAAAGGTTACAGAAGGTACATTATTTGTATGCATAAAAGGATTTGTGTCAGATGGTCATAAGTATATAAAAGATGCTATAGAAAAGGGAGCAAAAGCCTTTATTGTTGAAGAAGATGTAGAAATAAAAGGATATACATTTATAAAGGTAAAAGATACAAGAAAAGATATGGCAAAGATAGCTGACAATTTTTTCAATCATCCATCTCAGAAATTTAATGTTATAGGAGTTACAGGTACTAATGGAAAAACTAGTATAACTACTATATTAAATGAGATATTAACTTTAAATAAAAATAAAGTTGGTCTTATAGGAACTATAAAAATTTTTGATGGTGAAAAAGACATTGTTTCTAGTTCAACGACTCCAGAAAGTATAGATTTACAATATCATTTTAATAATATGTTAGATAATGGATGTGATTACTGTGCGATGGAAGTTTCATCACACTCATTGGCATTAAATAGAGTTGATGAGACAGACTTCAAGGTGGGCATATTTACAAATTTAACACCAGACCATTTAGACTTTCATAAAGACTTAGAGGACTATAGAAAAGCCAAAGAAAAGTTGTTTTTTAAGACTACTATGGCAAATATAATAAATATAGATGATGAAGGTGGAAAAAAGATATATGAAAATATAAAAGATTTAAATGTACCTTGTTACACTTATGGTGTTGATACTAAAGCTGATTTTATGGCTAGAGATATAAAATCAGATTCGGATGGAGTATCTTATAGGTTGATAACACCTTCTTATGAAGAAGTTATATTTATACCTGTTCCAGGGATGTTTACAGTATATAATACATTGGCAGTTATAGCTGCTTGCTATGTACTTGGCATACCTAAGCCAGTGTATAAAGAAGGTCTTAGACTTTCTAATGGAGTATCAGGAAGGTTTGAAACAGTTCCAAATGATAAGGGAATCAGTGTAATTGTAGATTATGCTCATACCCCTGATGCACTTGAAAATGTATTGAAAACAACTCAACAATTTGCAGAAGGAAAAATAATTTCTGTGTTTGGATGTGGTGGAGATAGAGATACTGAAAAGAGACCTTTAATGGGAGCTATTGGACAAAAGTATTCTGATTTATGTATTATAACTTCTGATAATCCAAGAACTGAAGAACCAGAAGCAATAATAAAAGATATACTTGAAGGAATTGATAAGAAAAAAGAAAATTATCATGTTGTTTCGGATAGAAAACAAGCTATAGCAGAGGCTATAAGTATGGCAAAGAAAAATGATGTTGTTATCATAACAGGTAAGGGACATGAGACTTATCAAATTATAGGTAAAGTTAAGCATCATTTTGATGATAAAGAAGTTGCAAATGAATGTTTAAGTAAAATGTAATATGAGAATCTAATAAAACAAGACATCTAAAAATGTAATATCAAAATCTATTTTGATATTACATTTTTATTTTGTATATGGAAATTATTGTAAAATAAGTAATACAATAATAGGAGTTCTAATATCTACATTAATTAATTTATTATTGTAATAAAGTTTATAATTTTGTATAATTACAGTAAATATGGAAAAATAAGTATCATTATAAAATGCTTACAGTAATTGACATAAAATAATAATTATATATAGAGATTCTAGAAAGGCAGGAAGCATAATGTTAAGTGATGCAAAAAATAATAGGCATGGTTTGTCCATAATTGCCATAATAAGTATCTTAGTAATTACAATTTCCTGTTTGATTTATGGTTCAAAGTTGAATAAGACATTAGGTGAAGAAACGAATCAATATCTTTCAGAAATAGCAAATCAAAGCGTCAATGTGTTGAGAAAACAAATTAATGGAGACATAAAGTTATTACAATCAATTTCAATATTTGTTGAAGGAGAAGGGTCTTATGAAGTAGATAATATCCTTTCTATACTTAAAAGAGAAGCTGTCAATAGCTCATTCAAAAGAATGGGGGTTATTTTACCAAATGGCACAGCATATACTACAGATGGGCATATAGAAGATTTCTCGAAAAGGGATTATTTCTTGAAATCAATGCAGGGAGAAGTGGCTATAACAGGCAAATTAAAAGATGTAATAAAAGATAATGAAAATGTTAATAGCGACATTAATGTATATTCTGTACCAATTTATAAAGGTAATGAGGTTAAAGGGGTCATATTTGCCACACATAACACCAAGTTGTATGAAAAGATTCTTTCTGTGCAAACCTTTAATGGAAGAGGTTATTCTTATATAGCTAAGAGTAATGGAGATATTGTTTTAAATCCAAGTAGTAAAAATGCCAACACTAATAAGGAAAATTTATTTACTTATATTGGTAAAAGTGATGCTTCATCAAAGTCTACTCTTAATAACATGAAGTCAAACATAAAAAATTTTAAGTCTGGTTCATTGAGTTATAACATGTCTGGAAGGGGATATTATTTAAGTTATGCACCAATAAGAATCAATGATTGGTATCTTTTTTCTGAAGTACCTAAAACTGCTGTATCTGAGAAGTCATATGCTATTATAAAGCTTACATTATCAGCATGTGTAGTTTTGATTATAATATTTACTGCATTAACAATTTACATATTGTTTATACAAAAAAAGAGTAAGGAAAAATTAGAAGATTTTGCTTTTAAGGACAACGTTACAGGTATCGGAAATTCAAATAAATTTAATCTTGAGGGTGGCAAATTTTTATCATCTCATGAGAAGAAGAACCTAGTTTTAATTTATTTTGATGTGGATAAGTTTAAGCTAGTAAATGATAGGTTTGGATATGAAGAAGGAGATAGAGTATTAAAAGAAATAGCAGAGATAATTAAGAGTATGTTTAAAGAGCAATCCGTATTTTCAAGAATTTCAAATGATAATTTTGCCATAATATTTGAAAAGAAAAATAATAGAGAATCAGTTATTGAAATATGTGAACTTATACGTAAAAAAATGTCAATGATAAAAACTAGCATAGGAGTAGAGTTAAATTTGATTCCATCGATAGGAGTATACTTTGTTGAAGAGGGAGAAACAAATATTTCTACCTGTCTTGATAAAGCTATGATTGCAAAAACGACAGTAAAAAGAAAATATTTAAAAGTTTATGAAATTTATGCTGAAAACTTAAAAGAGACTCTCATAGAAGAACGTGATATTGAACAAGAAATGCATGATGCTTTAAAAAATGAACAATTTAAAGTTTATTTACAACCTAAAATTGAATTATCAACTGCTAAAATTGTAGGTGCTGAAGCTCTTGTACGTTGGCAGCATCCTAAAAAAGGATTAATAAGTCCAGGTGTGTTTATTCCTATTTTTGAGAAGAATGGTTTCATAACAGAATTAGATATGTTTGTATTTACTCAAGTTTGTAAAAATTTTAAACGTTGGGAAAATGAAAGCTTTCCTACATTTCCTATATCAATAAATTTATCAAGGGTGCATCTTGAGAACCCAGATTTTATATTTGAGCTTGAAAATATAACAAAAGAATATGGGATTGAACCAGATTTAATTGAAATTGAGCTGACAGAAAGTGCAATTTTTGATAATACAAAAATATTGTTTAAAATAATGCAGGATTTAAAGTCTGTTGGATTCAAAATTTCTATGGATGATTTCGGTTCAGGTTATTCTTCCTTGAATATGCTTAAAGATATGCCAATTGATGTATTAAAATTGGATAGGGAATTTTTTATAACAGTAGGAGATATGAAAAAAAGTCAAATTGTAGTTTCAAGTATTGTTCAAATGGCAAAGCAGCTTGATATAAAAGTTGTTTCAGAAGGAGTCGAGACATTGGAGCAAGCTGAATTTTTAAGAGTTATAGGTTGTGATATGGCTCAAGGCTTTTTATTTGCTAGACCAATGCCAATCGAAAAATATGAAAAACTAATCTTAGATAGATATATTGTAAAAGGAAAAGAAACAAATTAAATAAATTATAAAACATAACATAAAAATTTATAAAAAGTGAACCTTGTTTAATCAATGCTCACTTTTTTTATATAAAAATACACTATTACAAGAATCTAAATTGTTATAGGAATTAGATGATATTTTAAAAGAAATATATGAAATATTCTGATATAAACAGTTTGATAGTATGGTTTATGCAGTTAAGTATATTAAACATTATTTGAAAAATTGGGAGGATAAATTTGGAGAATATAATAATTAGAGAAATGGAAGCTGATGAAAGAAGGTTTGTGTGGGAACTTGGTAAATCAAGTTTTGGATTGGTTGAAGGCTTGGCATTCAAGAAACCAAAAGATGCTTTTCTTGCTATAGTGGATGGACATATTGTTGGGATGGCTTCTTATAGAATTTTTCATGCAAAAAATAGTCAAAAGATTGGTTACTTAGAAACAGCCTATGTAAAAAAAGGTTATGAGGGTAAAGGAATAGGAAGTAAGCTTTATAAAAAGGTAACTATGTTTTTAAAAGAGCAGGGTTGCAAAACAGTAACTGCCACTGTAAAAGATGATAATGTTGCATCATGGAAGCTTTTTGAAAATAATGGATATAATATTATGAGTTTTACACAGATGTTACAAAATTATGGGCTAATTGGGACTGTACAATTATGGATACACAGCACGCTTTTTATTGCCTCTGGGTTTCATCTATGGAGTACTTCAGCACAAAAAAGCAATTCATCAATTCGACAATTAGGAACTTACATAATTTTGAACTTATTGATATTGTTTCCTATTTTATTGTTTGATAATAATTTAATTGATTGTAGCGTCATGGTAGGTGCATTTTTTTCTTTGTTGATTATTTCCTTAATTAGTGGAATGTTTGCAACCTTAATTTTACCCGAGAAATGGATATTTACTGTTACACGAGGTGGATTGTTTATATCATTATTGGTGACAGTATTAGGTGGTATATGGCCAATGATAGGTAGATTTTATCCAAAAGACTACAAATCAACTGCTAGGTTTAGACGCAACATGGCTATTGAAGGATTATTTGAATGGTTAGGATTATTGTGTTTTGTTTTATGGATAGCAGTTGTAGGAAAATCAGAATTTAGTGAATACATAGTTTCACTTGGAAAGACTTTGTTGATTTTACATAGTATACCTTTTTATCCATTTGAATGTTTTGGTGGAAGGCGTATTTGGGATTATAGTAAAATACTTTCAGTATCAACAGTAGTAATTTCTATAGGTGTATTAAATCTATTTTAGAAATATAATTTTATAACCAAGATTTGAGGCTAAAGTCTTATTAAAAAACAAAAAGTAACTTATAAATTTAATTGTTATATGTAATAGATTAGATTTTATCATACAAAAAAGAGAGTTTTTCATTGTGATTATTAGAAATCATTTGGAATAACTCTCTTTTTTGCAAAGAATCTATATAATTATTATAAGATAATAAAAAATTTCATTATTATAACTATAATATCCTAATCATAGTACTTACAATAGCCAAAGTCTACAAAGTTAATAATTTTAAACATTAAATCTAAATAATATAACATCTCCATCTTTAACTATGTATTCCTTACCTTCTAATTTAACTAATCCTTTTTCCTTAGCAGCAGCCATAGTACCATGCTCAACTAAATCATTAAAAGCTATTGTTTCAGCTCTTATAAATCCTCTTTCTATATCAGAATGTATTTTTCCTCCTGCTTGAGGTGCCTTACTTCCAACCTTTATAGTCCATGCTCTAACTTCTTTTGGACCAGCAGTTAAGAATGAAATTAAACCAAGTAAAGCATAAGAAGATTTTATAAGTTTATCAAGTCCTGATTGTTCAAGACCTAATGTCTCTAAAAATTCTTTCTTTTCTTCAGGAGAATCAAGTTCAGAAATTTCTGCTTCTATTTGTGCACATACAACAACAACTTCAGCATCTTCTGTTTCGGCAAATGCTTTAACTTGTTGAACATACTTATTATTTTCCCCATTATCAGCCAAATCATCTTCTGATACATTTGAAGCGTATATTACAGGTTTAGATGTAAGTAAATCTAATGAATTTACGAATACCTGTTCATCTTCTGTAAATTGCATAGTTCTTACACACTTACTTTCCTCTAAAGTAGACATGATTGATTTTAGTAAATCAAGTTCAGAGCCTAAAGTCTTATCAGCTTTAGCAGCCTTTTGAGTTTTATGGATTCTTCTTTCAAGAATTTCTATATCAGAGAAAATTAATTCTAAGTTTATAGTCTCTATATCACGAAGTGGGTCTACAGAACCATCTACATGTATAACATTTTCATCTTCAAAGCATCTAACAACATGGACTATTGCATCAACTTCTCTTATATGTGATAAAAATTTATTTCCTAAACCTTCTCCCTTAGAAGCACCTCTAACTAAACCAGCTATATCACAAAATTCTATAGCAGTAGGGACTATTTTTTCAGAATTATATAATTCTTGTAGTTTGTTCAATCTTTCATCTGGAACAGATACAACTCCAACATTTGGGTCTATCGTACAAAAAGGGTAATTTGCAGATTCTGCACCTGCTTGAGTTATTGCGTTAAATAGTGTGCTTTTACCTACATTCGGTAAACCAACTATACCTAATTTCATATTAATCGTCCTCTCTCTTATTCTTTTTTATATTCTTTATATAACTTTAAACAATCAATCTATAGGATTGCAAAATTGTTTTAATTATAGACATACATATTGATTATACATCATATATATTAAGCTTGTAAACTAGACTTTAAAGCAGATTGATTTAAATAATATTTGAATTTAATTTAAATAAAAATATTGCTTTTAGAAAATAATAAAAAGGATATAATTAAATAGAAGGTTGTTATATGTTAGTATATATAATTAGAAAATAAATAAATTTCAATTTAAAAATTGATGTTTAAATAAAAATAGGAGGTACATATGGTTAATACTAAGAAAATAATAAATTTAGGTAATAATATTAATCTTACTTTGATAAAAACAGAGAAGTTTAAATCAAATCTTATAAGTTTGTATGTTCAAAGAATCCTTGATGAAAAAGAAACTACAAAAAATGCTCTAATTCCAGCAATAATAGCAAGTGGAAGTGAAAAATATCCTAGTGCAAGAGCAATATCTAATAAGCTAGATGATTTATATGGTTCATCTATGGGAGCTGATGCTGTAAAGCGTGGAGAGAGACAAGTATTGAGTTTCAAAATAATTAATATAAGTGAAAAATATTTAGATGAGAGTATATTTGAAGAAGTGGTGGAATTTTTTAATGAAGTGATAAATAACACTCTTGTTGTAGATGGTGGATTTAAAGAAGAATATTTAAATATTGAAAAAGAAAATTTAAGAGAAAAAATACAATCAGTAATAAATGATAAAAAAGAGTATGCACAAGATAAATGTATTGAAGCTATGTGTAAAGGTGAAAGATACAGTATAAGTGAATTTGGTTATGAAGATGAAATAGATAGTATAACTTCAAAAGATTTATATGAACATTATAAAAATATACTTAAAACATCACCAATAGATATAGTTGTAGAAGGTGATTTTGATGAAGATAAGGTTGTAGATATAATAAGTAAGAATCTAAAATTTGAAAGAGAAGATATTATAGATATACCAAGAGCTGATTTTATAAAAAATGTAGATGAAGTAAAAATTGTAGATGAACAAATGGAAATAACTCAAGGTAAACTTGTTATGGGTTACAGAGCAAATGTTGATTATGCAGATACAGATAAATATTATGCTCTTGTTGTTGGAAGCAATGTATTAGGTGGCGGACCTCATTCTAAATTATTTGTGAATGTAAGAGAAAAAGAAAGCTTATGTTATTATGTATTTTCTTCGATAGAAAAGTATAAAAGTATTATGTTCATATCTTCTGGTATAGAAACTAAAGATTATGATAAAGCTGTGAAGTTGATAAAAGAACAAGTAGAAAGTATAAAAGCAGGAGATATATCTGATGAAGAATTAGAAAATAGCAAACTTGCTTTAGTTAACTCTATGAAATCTATAACAGATAATATAGGTGGGATGTCTGATTTTGCTTTTTCTCAGTCTATGTCAAAGACAAATTCTGAAGTAGAAGACATAATATCTAGTATAGAAAAAGTTACTAAAAAGGATATAGTCGAAGCTATAAAAGGTATAGAGCTTGATACTGTATACTTTTTAAGAAATTAATGGAGGAAATGTCTATGGAAAAAATAGTTAATGATATATTGAGAGAAGAAGTTTATTATGAAAAATTGCAAAATGGACTAGATGTATACTTTATGCCTAAAAGAGGCTTTACTAAAAAATATGCTATTTTGGCTACTAATTATGGTTCAAATGATTTGGAATTTATACCAATTGGAGAAGATAAAAAAATTAGAGTAAATGAAGGTATAGCACACTTTTTAGAGCATAAGATGTTTGAACAACCTGATGGAGGAGATGCATTTGATAAATTTTCTAAATTAGGAGTAAGTGCAAATGCATTTACTAATTTCACAATGACAGCATACTTATTTTCTGCTACTGAAAATTTTTATGAGAGTTTAGAACATTTAATTGACTATGTCCAAACACCTTATTTTACAGATGAAAATGTTGAAAAAGAAAAAGGTATAATAGCCCAAGAAATAAAAATGTACAATGATGACCCTGATTGGAATGTATACTTTAATTGCTTGAAGGCAATGTATGTAAATTATCCTGCTAGAATTGATATAGCAGGTACAGTAGATAGTATATATAAGATAACTAAAGAAGAACTGTATAAATGTTACAATACTTTCTATAATCCAGGAAATATGGCTTTATTCGTTGTTGGTGATTTGGATGTAGAAAAAGTTGTAGATGTAACTAAAAAAGCAAATAACTATGATGTAGATAAACTTTCTAAGAGTATAGAGAGATTTTATCCAGAAGAACCTAAAAGTGTAAAAGAAAAAGAAGTCATAGAAAAATTCCCTATATCTATGCCTATGTTTAATATAGGTTTTAAGGATAATAATGTTGGTTTAAAAGGAAAAGAACTTCTACGTAAAGAGATTGTAACTGACATACTTGTAGGTATGTTATTTAAAAAAGGAAGTAAACTTTATGAAGATTTGTATATGCAAGGATTAATAAATGAAAATTTTGGAGCGGGATTTTCATCTCAAGTAGATTATGCTTTTAGTATAATAGCTGGAGATTCTAAGGAACCTAAAAAAGTAAAAGATATAATTATTGAGTATATAGAAAACTCAAAAAAAGAAGGTTTATCTAAAGAAGAATTTGAAAGAACTAAAAAGAAGAAGATTGGTTCATTTATTAAGTACTTTGATTCAATAAATTTTATAGCAAACAGTTTTATATCTTATGTATTTAAGGATATAAATATATTAGATTATTTAGATGTTGTTAAAGACATTACTTTTGATGAAGTAGAAGAAAGATTAAAAGAACACTTTAAAGAAGAGTATTGTGTTATTTCTATTGTAGAACCTAAATAAAGATTTACTTATAATAAGAATAACTAGATAAATATTAAATTGTGAGTTTGAATACTTATCTTGTTTAAATAAGAAATAAATTTATAAAATATATTTATGTAAATTAAGTTGAAAAATTTAAGAATAGTATATAAAAATGTATAAGAGGTTGGTGCATAAATGTGCCAATCTCTTTGATTTTAAAGAATTTTATAGTAATCATATTGGTATAATATATGTAATATATTATGAGTATTTGTAGAATTAGTTTTAATATTTTTTGTAGAATTAACATTAATATGTTATCATAATTTAGTATAATTACAATTAATTGTAAAGATAAGTATATTGCTTTGGAAATATTTTTAATTAATACGAAGAGGTGGAGTTATGGATAGAGTGGCATTTACACTATTTGGAATAGACATAATGTGGTATGGAATACTTATGGCATGTGGAATGATTCTAGGAACTTTAATTGCAATAAAAGAGTCAAAAAGAGTAGGAATTAAAGAAGATGATGTATTAAATATAGCTATAATAGCAATTCCAGCAGGACTAATCTGTGCAAGAATCTATTATGTAGTATTTAATTGGAGTTATTATGCTCAAAATATATCTCAAGTCTTTAATTTTAGAGGTGGTGGACTTGCTATACATGGAGGTTTAATTGGTGGAATATTAGCTGGATATATATACACTAAAGTTAAAAACATTAACTTCTTAAAAATGGCTGATACAGTTATACTTGGAATGCCTTTAGCACAAGCTATAGGGAGATGGGGAAATTTTATTAATGGAGAAGCACATGGAGGTGTTACTAATTTACCTTGGGGAATAATGGTAGATGGAGTAAAGGTACATCCAACTTTTCTATATGAATCTATATGGGATTTTGGTATATTTATAGTTTTATTGCTGTTTAGAAAAAATAAAAAGTATGAAGGTCAAGTTATAGTTAATTATATAACTTTATACTCAATAGGAAGGTTTTTTATAGAGGGATTAAGAACCGATAGCTTAATGTTAGGACCACTTAGAATGGCACAAGTTATAAGCCTAGTTGGAGTGATTGGTGGTATAATTGCACATATTTATTTATCAAATAAAAATAAAAAAAATATTAGTGAATAATAGTTTAAATAGTGAATTTAAGGGAGGTAACTATGGAATTTCATCATGTATCAGTTCTTTTAAATGAGTGTATAGAAAATTTAAAGATAAAGCCAGATGGAGTGTATGTAGATTGTACTATGGGAGGAGCAGGTCATTCTAGAGAGATAGTAAAAAAACTATCAGATAAGGGATTATTTATAGGCTTTGACCAAGATAAAAATGCTATAAACACAGCAAGAGAGAGATTGAGCGAATATAAAGATAGAGTAAAGTTTGTTCATAGCAACTTTGAAAATATAAAAGAGGAATTAGAAAAAATAGGAGTTTACAAGATTGATGGCGTGTTGGCAGATTTAGGAGTATCATCTCATCAACTTGATGAAGCAGACAGAGGTTTTTCTTATATGCAAGATGCACCACTTGATATGAGGATGGATGTTAGATGTGAGTTTTCTGCATATGATGTTGTAAATACTTATACAGAAGATGAACTTGCTAAGATAATAAAAGATTATGGAGAAGACAACTGGGCTAAACGTATAGCTAAATTTATAGTTGAAGAAAGAACAAATAAATCAATAGAAACTACAGGTGAATTGGTAGACGTAATTAAAAAAGCTATTCCTAAAAAAGCTAGAATAGATGGACCTCATCCAGCTAAAAGAACTTTTCAGGCTATACGAATAGAAGTAAATAATGAACTTGGAGTAATTACGAAGATGATAAATGATGCTTCTTCTATAATGAATGAAGGTGGAAGAATATGTATAATAACATTTCATTCATTAGAAGATAGAATAGTAAAGAATGCATTTAAATATCTAGCATCAGATTGTATATGTCCACAACATTTACCTATATGTCAGTGTGACAAAGAATCTGAGGTAAAAATAATAACTAGAAAACCAATATTACCTAGTGATGAAGAAATAGAAGTAAATCCACGTTCAAGAAGTGCTAAGTTAAGAGTAGCAGAAAAAATATAACTTATACAATTTAGGATTAAAAAGTAAGTTTATGTAAAGAAGAGCTATTATAAGCAATTAAAAAGTATGATAAATTGTGTAGTATTAGAAGGTAATTGTGAAACAATTGATATTATAAGGCATATTTCTGTTATTGATATAAGTGATTAAGATTGAGATATAAAAATATGGAGATATATAATATAATGAAGAGATTATTAATAAAAAATAGATAAACTAGTTACATATTGTACTTATGGAAAAGATTATCTGAATATAGTATAAGTAATAAAAATAAATAAAAATTAGTAAATAACCTATAGATTCAATATAAGAGTATAAGTGAATTTATAGGTTATTTTGTTGTGTATAGAAAAAAGTACAATTAGATTGTGTATTAGTGTATTAATTTAGCGATGGAATTTTAGAGGAAGAGATATGATTAATAACAAATATAGTATAGAGGAAAATTTAAAATCTATATTATCGGGGTGATAATTTGAAAAAAAATTATAAAATACATAATCTAAATGAATATAAAAATAAGAAAAAGAATAATTATAAAAAGAGAAATAATAAAAAAATAGGGGCTAAATGTATTTTATTGATTGCAACCTTTACAGTAATAATATTGAATCTATGTGGTTATTCAAAAATCTCAGAAATGAAGTATGACATTTATTATTTACAAAAAGATTTAAGAAAAAAAGAGATAGTACTAGAAGAACTAAAGGCAAAAGAAACTGAAAAAACATCGATAAAAGAAATTGAGCTAAAGGCAAAAGAATTGCTCAATATGGACTATCCAAAAGATGGACAAATAAAGTATATAGATGTGGATAACTAGGGGGAATAGATTTGAGAAAAGTAAAGAGGATAAGTAAAAAAAGACTGGTACTCGTTCTTATTCTAGCATGTGCATTGTTTTTTTGCCTTGTTATTAGGACTGGATACCTACAACTTATGAAAGGTAACTGGTTAAGTACAAAAGCATTAGAACAACAAACAAGAGATATACCAATAGAACCTAAAAGAGGAACTATATATGATAGAAATATGAAAGAGTTAGCAGTAAGTGTAACTAAGTATACTGTCTGGTGCAAACCTGTAGAAGTAGAGGATAAAAAGGAAGCAGCACAAAAGGTAGCTGACATTTTAGATGAAGATTATAAAGACATTTACGCTTTAATAAGCAAAAAAAATATGGCTCTTGTAAAAGTCAAAAGATGGATAGATGATGATAAGGCAAGCCAAATAAGAGATGCTAAACTGGGTGGAATATGGGTAGCAGAAGATAATCAAAGATATTATCCATATGGAAACTTTGCACCATATGTACTAGGACATACTTCTTCAGATGCAACAGGTATATCTGGTATAGAGATGCAATATGATAAAAAATTAAAAGGAAAGCCTGGGAAATTGATAGTGAGTACTGATGCTTCAGGAAGAGAAATACCACAAGGAATGGAAAAGTATTATGAACCTGTTCAAGGGAATGGACTTGTTTTATCTATAGACGAGGTAATTCAACACTATACTGAAAAAGCAGTACAAAAAGCTTATGAGATAAATAATGCAAAAAAGGTTACTGCAATAGCTATGAATCCTAAAACTGGTGACATACTTGCTTTAGCATCAAAACCAGACTACGACCCTAATGATTCGAGAACACCAATATATCCATATTATCAAGAAGAACTTGAAAAATATAATGATAAAGAGAAAATAAAAGGTTATTATCAAATGTGGAGAAATCCAGCAGTAAGTGATACATATGAGCCAGGTTCTACATTTAAACTTATCACATCTTCTAGTGCACTTGAAGAAGGAGTGATTAAAGATGGTGAAAAATTCACATGTACAGGTAGTGTAACTGTTGGAGGAAGAAAGATTAAATGTTGGAGACACTATAGACCTCATGGAACACAGGAGTTTAAACAAGCAGTACAAAACTCTTGTAACCCTGTATTTGTTGAGTTAGGAAGTAGATTGGGTGTTGGAAAAATGTATGATTATATAGAATCTTTTGGTCTTATGGATAAGACTGGTATCGATTTACCAGGAGAAGCTAAAGGAATACTGTATAATGAGAAAAATGTAGGTCCAGTTGAATTGGCTACAATATCGTTTGGTCAATCTATATCAGTGACACCAATACAACTTATAACAGCTATATCATCAATAGCAAATGGTGGAGATTTAATGCAACCAAGAGTTGTAAAATCTTATACTGATAATAAAGGTAATATAACTGAAACAGTAAAGCCAAAAAAAGTAAGAAGTGTTATATCTAAAGAGACATCTAAGAAAATGTTAGAAATTGCAGAGTCAGTTGTAAGTGAAGGTGGAGGAAAGATAGCGTATATACCAGGATACAGACTTGGTGGAAAAACTGGTACAGCTCAAAAAGTTATAGATGGTAAGTATGCACAGGGAAAATATATATGTTCATTTGTTGGAATAGCACCTTGTGATGACCCACAAATTGTAGTTCTTGCTATTGTTGATGAGCCAACAGGAGTGAGTGCATTTGGTAGTACTACAGCAGGGCCAATAGTAAAAGAAATAATGAACGATTCATTAAAATATTTAGGAGTTAAACCTGTATATAAAGAAGAAGAGAAAGCTGAATATGAAAAGAAACAGGTTCAAGTGCCAGATGTAAGAAATCTAAAAATTGGTGATGCTGTGAAGGCTTTAGAAGATGCTAAGTTAAAACCAGATTTAGATACAGATATAGAGCTTCCAGAGAATACAAAGGTAAAAGATATATTCCCAAAACCTGGAGTAAAAGTTAATGAGGATTCAAGTATAACACTATATTTTGAGAAGTAAAAAGTAACAGATAATTAACATATACCCATAAACATCTTCAAAAAAACAGAAATATAGTATATAATTATAAAGTTAAGAGTTATCGTAGGCAATGTATATATAACGGTATACATTGCCTTTTGTTGCTAAGACAATATAACTAAAGGTTTTAAAGGAGGAGTTTGATAATGGAGTGCTTAACAATAAAAGAGTTAGTACTTGCAACTAATGGGAAGTTAATATATGGAGATTATAATGACTGTGTAAGTGATATAGTTATAGATAGCAGGGAAGCAAATGCCCAAAATGCATTTGTAGCCATAGTTGGAGAAAATTTAGATGGGCATACATTTATGAAGTCTGCATATGATAGTGGATGCAAAACTTTTATAAAAAGTGAAAGTAATGGAATAAAATTAGAAAGTTCGGATATAAATTTAATAGAGGTAAAAGATACATCTTTAGCTCTAGGAGATATCTCAAGATATTATAAAGAAAAATTTAATATTCCATTTATAGGTGTTACAGGTAGTGTAGGAAAAACTACGACTAGAGATATGATATATTCTGCTATATCCGCAAAACTAAACATATTAAAAAATGAAAAGAACTTAAATAATCATTTTGGAGTTCCATTGACTTTATTTAATCTAAATAAAGAACATGAGTGTGCTGTAATAGAGATGGGAATGTCTGGATTTAATGAAATAAAATATTTAGTAGATATAGTAAATCCCAAAATTGCAGTAATATCAAACATAGGATTATCACATGTAGAAAAACTAGGTTCACAAGAAGGTATTTTAAAAGCAAAGATGGAAATCACTTCTAATTTTGATGAAACAAATACTTTAATTGTAAATGGAGATGATAAGTTTTTATCTACATTAAGAGAAAAAGAACATGTGTATAAACTAAAAACATTTGGATTCAACAAAAACAATGATATTTATTGTGAAAGTTATACTATGGAAGAAGATAGTCTTACATTTATATGCGTTATAGATGGAAAAAAAGAGGAAATATTTATACCAACAATAGGAGAACATAATATATATAATGCTATGTCTGCAATATTGGTTGGAATGTGTCTAAATATTTCTTTAGATTATATAAAAAAAGGTTTAAAAAATTTTAAAGGGACAAAAATGAGACTAGACATAATAAAGAATGAAAAATTAACAATAATTAATGATTCATATAATGCTAGTCCAGATTCTATGGATGCTGCTTTAAAGATACTTGGAAGATATAAAGGTAGAAGGGTAGCAATACTTGGAGATATATTAGAAATGGGTGAAATTTCAGAGTATGGTCATAGATTAGTAGGAAAATCATCTATGAATAATACTGATGTTATAATAACTATAGGTGAAAATTCAGTGTTTATTGGAGAAGAGGCAAAACAATTAGGATTTGATACAGCCAATATATATCACTTTGAGAATAGAGAAGAAGTACTTAACAAGTTAGATGAATTAGTAAAAACAGGAGACACTATTTTAGTAAAAGGCTCAAGAGGCATGAGATTAGAAAAAATAGTCGAATATCTAAATAAATAAGCTTAAACTAATGAGTTGATTGACAAGGGAGAGGAGTTTTACGATGTTAGGAATAACAGAGCTTACGTACACCGCATTGATTGCGTTTTTAATAGTAATTATAATAGGACCAATATTTATACCAATGCTTAGAAAATTTAAATTTGGTCAGACGGTTAGAGATGATGGACCTCAAACACATCTAGCAAAAAATGGAACACCTACTATGGGTGGAATTATAATGATAGTGGCAATTCTAATAACTGGACTTACAAGAGTAAAAGTTAGTCATGATATGGCAGTAGGTCTTATATGTATTGCAGGTTTTGGTTTTATTGGTTTTTTAGACGACTTTATAAAAATAAAGTTAAAAAGATCACTTGGATTAAAAGCATATCAAAAAATAATCCTTCAAGTTGCATTATCTTTTTATGTTGCTTTTTATCAGTATACATCATCATCAAGTGCTTCACAACTTATGATACCATTTACAGATTTTGTAATAAATGTTGGAATATTATATATACCAATAATGATGTTTATAATCGTAGCAATAGTAAATGCTGTGAATTTAACTGATGGATTAGATGGATTGGCATCAGGAGTAACTTTAATAGTTTCTGTATTTTTTATGCTATTTGCAAGTTCTATTGCTGGAAACACAGAAGTTGCAGTTTTAGCAGCAGCAACTGTTGGAGCATGTTTAGGCTTTTTAGGATTTAATTCATATCCAGCGAGGGTATTTATGGGAGATACGGGTTCAATGGCACTAGGTGGTGCAGTTGTAGCATTTTCAGTTCTAACAAATTCAGTGCTTATAATACCTATAATTGGAGGAATTTACTTTGCAGAAGCTCTATCAGTTTTAATTCAAGTTGGATATTTTAAAGCGACAAGAAAGAGATTCTTTAAGATGGCTCCAATACACCATCATTTTGAACAATGTGGTTGGCCAGAGACAAGGGTTGTATTCGTTTTTTGGATTATCACAGTTGTTTTAGCTTGGATAAGTATAATAGCAGTATTTTAGAGGTCTAGGGGGAATTAAAAATGAACTTAAAAGGAAAAAAAGTTTTATTAGTAGGACTTGCGAAAACTGGCATATCTACAATTAAACATTTAGATAAATTAGGTGCAAGTATAATAGTGAATGATATTAAAGATGAAAATAAATTGAAAAACATACTTGATGAATTGAAATCTATAAATGACATAGAATACATATTAGGACATCATCCAGAGGATGTAGATAACATAGATATGGTAGTAGTATCTCCAGGAGTACCACTAGACCTTCCATTTATCTTGAAATTAAAAAATTCAGGCAAGTATATAATTGGTGAAGTAGAATTAGCTTTTAAATTATCAAATAATCCAACTTTTATAGGGATTACAGGTACAAATGGTAAGACAACTACAACTAGCCTGGTAGGAGAAATTTTTTCGAGAGCAAAAAGAGATACATATGTAGTTGGTAATATAGGAAATCCTGTAATAGATACTATAGAAACTTCAAATGAAGAGTCTGTGCTTGTAACTGAACTAAGCAGTTTTCAACTTGAGAGCATAGATGAATTTAGACCTAAAGTAAGTGCTATATTAAATATTACAGAAGACCATTTAAACAGACATCACACTATGGAAAAATATATAGAAGCAAAAGCAAATATATTTATGAATCAAACTGCTGAGGATTTTTGCATATTAAATTATGATGATGAGATAGTAAAAGGTCTGGCTGACAAATGTAATGCTAAAGTAATTTACTTTTCGAGAACTCAAAAAGTAAATGGAGGAGTATATTTAGAAAATAATGACATAATAATAGATATAGATGATAAAATCAAGTTTCTAAATAAAGATGATGTAAGTTTACCTGGAGGTCATAACTTAGAAAACTGTATGGCAGCTATAGCAATAGCGTATGTCTGTAATGTTGACTTAGAAGTCATAAAGGATGTATTGATGACATTTAAAGGAGTTGAACACAGACAGGAATTTGTAAGAAACTTAAACAATGTAATATATGTAAATGATTCAAAAGGAACTAATCCAGACTCTACTATAAAAGCTGTTCAGTCTTACAATAGACCTATAATACTTATAGCAGGAGGAATGGATAAAGGCAGTAATTTTGATGAACTTTTTGAAACTGCAAAGTCATATGTTAAATCAGTAGTCTTGTTAGGAGAAACTGCATCAAAGATAGAAAATTGTGCCAAAAATAAAGGATTTAATGACATACATATAGTAAAAGATATGGAAGAAGCAGTTAAGACTTCTCATGAGATTTCAAAAAGTGGAGATATAGTGCTTCTTTCACCAGCTTGTGCAAGTTGGGATATGTATGAAAGTTTTGAAGTAAGAGGAAAAGACTTCAAAGATAATGTAAACAATTTAAAATAATCTCTTACCTCTAAACTTACTTAAATGGAAGAATGGAGGTATATTAGTTGGATGCCTAAAGAAAATTTGAAAAAACAAATTGACATAAGGATGAAGACTGAATTTGATGGAGTAGTATTTTATACTACTATGCTTTTAGTATTTGTAGGAATAGTTATGGTGTTTAGTGCAAGTTTTATACAATCTTCATTTAAACACAATGATGCGTACTATTTTCTAAAAAAGAATGTAATATATGCTATACTTGGGTTTATAGTTATGATTATTACATCAAGGATAGATTATAGTTTTTGGAAGAAAAATGCTACAGCAATTGGAGCTATAGCAGTAGTATTATTATTGTTAGTTCTAACCCCTTTAGGGATAGAAGCAAACGGAGCAAAAAGATGGCTAGGAATAGGTGCTTTAACATTTCAGCCTGCAGAAATAGCTAAGTTTGCTACAATAATATTAACTGCAAAATTAATTGAGAAAAATTATGATAAGATAAAATCTTTGACAAAAGGTGTTGTACCACTTCTCGTAGTTCCAGGGATATTTTTTGCGTTGATAATACTTCAGCCAAATCTATCAACAGCAGGTACTGTAATTCTAGTTACATTTGTAATGATATTTGTTGCTGGGATGGATATGAAAATTGTATTTGCTATGATTGGAAGTGGGGCTGCTTTATTTGCTGCATTAGTAATTGCTGAACCTTATAGGCTTAGCCGTGTTACATCGTTTTTAGATCCTTTCCAAGACCCTCTTGGTAAGGGGTATCAGGTAATACAAGGTTTATATGCACTTGGTTCAGGTGGATTGTTTGGTCTAGGCTTAGGAAAGAGTAAACAAAAGTATTTTTATATACCAGAGCCACAAAATGACTTTATATTTGCTATAATAGGAGAAGAGTTAGGATTGATTGGTTGTATAATAGTTATTATGCTATTTGTAGCCTTAGTCTACAGATGTGTAAGAATAGCTTTGAAGACTTCTAATGTATTTGCTTGTATGGTTGTCATAGGTATAGGGGCACAAATTGGAATACAAGCAGCTTTAAATATAGCAGTTGCAACATCATCAATGCCAGCTACAGGTGTAGCACTACCATTTATAAGTTATGGGGGAACCTCGCTCACCATCTTTATGGGAGCTATAGGTATAGTGTTAAACATCTCAAAGCATGTCAAAATTAATTAACAGGAGATGATGATTTGATGAAAGTTTTATTATCAGGCGGTGGAACTGGAGGGCATGTGTATCCAGCTATAGCTATTGCTAACAAAATAAGAGATGAGCATCCAGACGCTGAGATAATTTTTGTTGGGACGGAAAAAGGAATAGAATCAGAAATAGTTCCTAAGTATGGATTTGAATTAAAGACTGTAACAGTACAAGGATTTAAGCGAAAAATAGACTTCGATAATGTAAAAAGAGTTTTTAAGCTTTTTAAAGGTTTAGAACAATCAAGAAAGATTGTTAAGAAATTTAAACCAGATGTAGTTATAGGAACTGGTGGATATGTTAGTGGACCTGTTTTATTTAATGCATCTATGGGGAAAATACCAGCCATAATACATGAGCAAAATTCTTTTCCTGGTGTAACTAATAAGATTCTATCTAAAACAGTTACAAAGGTACTTACAAGTTTTGAAGATTCACATAAAAGATTTCCAGAGACAGCAGAAGATAAATTAGTTTTTACAGGAAATCCAGTTAGAAAAGAAATTTTATTATCAAGAAAAAATATTGCAAGAAAGAACCTTGCAATAAGTGAAGAAAAAAGAATGGTTCTTTGCTATGGTGGTAGTGGAGGCTCAAGAAAAATAAATGATGCAATGAGACTTGTGATAAAGAACATGGTGAATGAAGATATAGCTTTTATATTTGCAACAGGGAAAAGCTATTATGATGAGTTTATGGAAAGTATCAGTGATGTAAATCTTAAGCCATACCAAAAGGTTGTACCTTACTTAGAAGATATGGCAAATGCACTTGCAGCAAGCGATTTAGTTATAGGTAGTGCAGGAGCAATTTCATTAGCTGAAATAACTGCTCTTGGAAAGCCATCTATAATAATACCTAAAGCATATACTGCTGAAAATCATCAAGAGTATAATGCTAAAAGTATAGAAAAGCAAGGTGCAGGAATTGCAATTTTAGAAAAAAATCTAACTCCAGAGAGCTTAAATACAGCAGTATTTAAACTTTTAGGAGATAGAGAACTTTTAGTTGATATGGCAAATGCAAGCAAAACTATAGGGAAACCAGAAGCCATAGACCTTATATACGATGAGATAATAAAAGTATATAATTCAACACAAAAGTCCTCATCTAAAAAAACAAAAAAAGAAAAAGTTGCTGAAGAAGTAAAAGAAATAAAAAAAGAAGCAACTCCAAGTATAGAAGGTCAGGCTAAAGTGATAGGAATAAAGAAAAGGTAAATCAATATTTACCCCTAATTTATAATATATTAGATTTTCTAAATTATTATAAATTAGGGGTTTATTTGTATGCACATAAATTTAAAGGTATGAAATGTATATAGTATTTTGTATTTATTTTGATGAAGTATTGATTTATTTATATTTATTTATATTTTATTTAGATGTTTTGTAATAAAATGAAAAAATTTGACTTTAAATATTATAATTTTCTTGTAGGAAAAATAAGCTCTAAAGGTGTATTTATTAACCAAAGGGGTTGATTATATTTGAAAAAGAAAAGGAAGTTAAATACGAATAATGTCATGATAGTTTTAGTATTTATACTTATGCTATCTTTTGGGATATGTATGATTGTAAAAAGTGATTTATTTGATGTAAAGAAAATAGATGTAATAGGAAATAAGAGAGTGACTAAATCAAATATAATGAAAGAACTAAATATAAATACACATGAAAACATCTTTGCATATAATTTTAAAGATATGAAAAATGAACTTATGAAAAATCCATATATAGAAAATGTAGAAATAAAAAGAAAATTTCCAAATAAAATAATTATAAGTTTAAAAGAAAAAGAAATATTTGCAGTATTAAAGAATGTAGACAATTATTGTTATATAGATAAGAAAGGTAACTTGTTAGAGGAACTTAGGGGTTCTAATGAAAGTAAAAAAGATTTAATAGTAGATGTTGATTATAGTGTTGATGATGATAAAACAATAAAATTTAAAAATTATAAAACTAAAGAGAACGTATTTAAAACTTTAAATTCTTTAAAAGAAGAAGGACTTTATAGAAAAATAAATTATGTAAACTTAAGAAAAGAAAGCAATGTAGATATGCTTACAAGAAGTAATATAAAAATCTTACTTTCTAATGATGATAACTTAGATTATAATATATCTAGGGTAAGTAAAATTCTGATTGACCTGCAAAATAAAAATACAAAAGGAGGGACTATAAATCTCAATTATGGAAAATTAGCTGTGTATAGTCCTGAAGGATAGACAATTGTAAGGAAGTGATATATTGAAAAGAAGATTTATAAATAAAAGCATAGTCATAGGAAGTATTGTATTGGGTGTTCTTGTTAGTTTACAACTTAAAATTATTAATATAGAAAATAGAGGTATGACAACTTTTAAAAGAGGAGAACAACTTACAGAAGAACTCAAATCTCTAAAAAAAGAAAAAGAGGATTTACAGTCAGAAATTAATAGTGTGAAGAAAGATATAGAGACTTATAGAGGTAAAAATGACGAAGGAGAGCAAGATATACTTAAGTCAGAAATAGAAAAATATGAGACCTTGGCTGGATATACAGATGTTGAAGGAAAAGGTATAAAAGTTGAGATAAATTCTGCAAAAGACTTAGGAAGTTCTGATAAAAACGATAGTATATTATATAATTATGATTTATTACTATCAATGATAAATAAATTAAATTCAGCACAAGCAAGTGCTATATCTATAAACGGACAGAGAATAGTTTCTAATACATACATGTATTTAAAAGAGGATAAGCTTTACATGAATGACACTGTCATAAAAGAACCAATTATAATAAAGGCAATTGGTGATTCTGATACATTAGCTTCTGCACTTAATATAAAATATGGTATTGTCTGGGAAATAGAAACGTATTATAATGCTAAGGTAAAAGTAAGTAAGGAAGAAAATGTAGAAATAGATGGCCATGGTGATATAAACAAAGTGGAGAGGAAATAATAGTATGAAAAAGAAAATGATTATATTAGGAGCGTTCATATTAGGCATTTTCATATCAACTTATATAAAGTCACTAGACCCAAATAAAGTGTATATAACATTGAGTCAGACTGAAAATATTGAAAGTGAGATAGAAAATACGAAGAAAGAAATAAAACATTTAAAAGAAGTACTTAAAAGTAACAAAAAAACTTTAAATGAATATAAGGAAGCAAAAGAGAATGGAAATGAATCTATCCAAACACTTATGAAAAGAGAGCTTGAGGAAGTTAAAGAATTAAGTGGTTATTCAACTGTTACAGGGCCAGGTATAACTGTCACTATGAAAGATAGTGATAGAGAGTTAAAAGATGGGCAGAATCCAAATGACTTGATTATACATGATATTGATATTTTAAGAGTTTTAAATGATTTAAAAAAAGCTGGTGCGAAAGCAATTTCTATAAATGGAGAAAGAGTACTATCAACTAGTAAGATAAAATGTTCAGGAGCCACTATTACAGTAAATGATACTACATATGGACAACCATTTATAATAAAAGCTATAGGAGATATAGATTTATTGAGTGCTGCTATAAATTCTCCAGAATCATATGCTAAATCTCTTAAAGAGATATATGGAATCAACATAAAAATACTGGAAAATAATGGTAATAAAGTGGATTTATTCGCAAAATAAAGCGAAAAATATAAAAAAATAAAGAAAAAATAAGAAAATTTAATAAAAAGGATTGTAATATACTTGCGTTTCAAAGTAAAATAAAGAGGTGAGGATTTATGATATGGGTTTTAGGAGGATTAGCATTTGGTGTAGTAGTAGGTTACTACATTCCATTTACATATTCTATGGATTATTCCATATATATGTCAGTAGCTATTCTTGCAATAATGGATTCTATTTTTGGAGCGATAAAATCCAGTTTTGAAGATAACTATGACAATGTAATTTTTGTTACTGGTTTCATAGGGAATGCTATATTAGCTATATTATTGACTTATATAGGAGAAAAATTAGGTGTTTCTCTTTATTATGTTGCTGTATTGGTTTTTGGTATGAGATTATTTAATAATTTATCCATAATTAGACGTTATGTTGTTAGCGATATTATGAATAAAAAACGTAGAAATTAAAGAGCATTTGATATATATGTAAATTATTTTATACTCAAGAGTAATATTTGACAATATAAGTAAGAAAATTAAAAAGGAAAATTTACGTTTTTGTGGAATATGTTACTTAAAGGTTAACAAAATAAAAGAAGAAAATGATATAATTAATACATACGATAACTTTGAATCATGAGAGAAGGGGGTTTATGATGCTAAACTTTGACGTAGAATTAGAAGAATGTGCACAAATTAAAGTAATAGGTGTAGGTGGCGGTGGAAACAATGCTGTCAATAGAATGGTAGAAGCGCAATTAAAAGGCGTTGAATTTATATCAGTAAATACAGATAAACAAGCTTTATATACATCAAAAGCTGAATATAAAGTTCAAATAGGAGAAAAATTAACTAGAGGACTTGGTGCAGGAGCAAATCCAGAAGTAGGAAAAAGGGCTGCTGAGGAGAGTAAAGACGAAATAGTAAAATTGCTTCAAGGAGCCGACATGGTCTTTGTTACAGCTGGAATGGGCGGTGGTACTGGTACAGGAGCTGCTCCAGTAGTTGCAGGCTTAGCAAAAGAAATGGGTATACTTACAGTAGGTGTAGTTACAAAACCTTTTGCATTTGAAGGTAAGATAAGAATGAAGAATGCTGAAGGTGGAATAGCAGAACTTAAGTCAAAAGTTGATACTCTTATAACAATACCAAATGATAGACTTTTACAGATAGTACAAAAAAATACTTCAATGCTAGATGCTTTTGCAGTTGCAGATGATGTATTAAAACAAGGTATACAATCAATTTCTGACCTTATAGCAGTTGAAGGTTTAATAAACTTAGACTTCGCAGACGTTACTACTATAATGAAAGATAAAGGTCTTGCTCATATGGGTATAGGTAGTGCTAGTGGTGAGACTAGAGCAATAGATGCTGCTAGACAAGCTATTCAATCTCCACTTCTAGAAACATCAATACAAGGAGCTAAGGGAGTTCTTCTTAATGTTACTGGTGGACCTAACTTAGGATTATTTGAAGTTAATGAAGCATCTACTTTAGTTATGGAATCCTGTGACCCAGAGGCGAATGTTATATTTGGTGCTTCTATAAAAGAAGATTTAGGTGATGAAATAATGATTACAGTAATCGCAACAGGATTTGAAGGATTACAAAGTGGTGTATTAGACTTAGACACTAAACCTAAGTCAAGCATACGTTCTTCATTGAACACAACAGTAAAACAAGCTGTAAAAGAAATTGAAGAAGAAGTAATTGTTGAAGAAAAAATAGAAGCTCCTAAAAAAGCAAGTATAATTGAAGAAGACGATGATGAGAGCATGGAAATACCTACATTCCTAAGAAGAAGAAGATAATATGGAAATTTATAAAGAAGTCAGTAGACTTCTTTTTATTTTGCCTAATTTAATCTCCTAAAGCATAAAAATACATTTCAATATTTTGAAATGTAAAAGAAGTTTTTTAATAAATGAATAAAAACAACACATATAGAAAAAAATGATAGTTGTAAGAGTTAGTATAGTTTTTTATGATTAGACAAGGGTAGTCTTATTTGTTAATATTAAATCTGAATTAAATTGTAAATATTTGAGGAAAAAGACAAATTAAAGTCTGAAAGGGGATTAAGCATGATTAAGCTAAAAAAAATTCTTTCTTTAGTGATGGTAAGTGTTCTATCAGTATCAATTCTTGCTGGGTGTTCAAAAAAAGAAGATTCTAAGGGTAAAGATGGTAAAGAAAAATTAGTTGTGTGGTCTGCACCATTGACAGACCATGATGCAGATGCATGGAAACCAATATTAGAGAAATTTGAAAAGGAAAATAATTGTGAAATTGAATTCCAAATAGTTCCATGGGATAACTATGCAGAAAAATATGCAACTGCAATAAGTGCAGGTGAAGGACCAGACATAGGATACATGTATGCAGAGATGTTTCCTCAATTTATAGAAATGGGTGCAGTTGAAGATTTGACACCTTATCTAGAAAAATCAGGAACTTCAGATAATTACCTATACTTGGATAATGCAAAAATGATGGGTGGTATTTATGGATTACCTATAGAAGCTGCTAATCCAGGAGTACTATACTATAATAAAGATATACTAGAAAAATTAGGAGAGAAACCTCCAAAAACATGGGAAGATTTTAAAAGAATATGTGAAAAAGCAACAAAAGATACTGATGGAGATGGAAAAATCGACCAGTGGGGTCTTGCACAAGGTTGGGGTTCTAAAGTATTTGGAAGCTTAAACTGGAACTGGTATCCTTATTTATGGCAAGCTGGTGGAGATATATATAATGATGATTTAAAATCAGTTAAATTTAATAATGCAGAAGGTTTAAAAGCTGCAAACTTTATAAATGATATGAAAAAATATATACCAGACAATGCTTTATCAAAAGATAGTAATGAAATGGTTGAAAGTGTATTTGGACCAGGAAAAGCTGCATTTACTATAATGTTATCTTCTGCTGCTACAAGTACTTTTGATAAATCGTTTCCAGATTTAAACTGGGGATATGTAACTTCATTAGAAGACAAGACAGTTGGTAGTTTTGCTTCAGTGGATGATTTAACATTAATGTCAGCATGTAAAAATAAAGAACTTGGATTTAAACTTCTTGAGTATATGTTAAGCAAAGAATCAATGGAAGCATTCCATAAAGAAATACCAAGAGCTCCAGTTGCAAAAGGTGAAAAATATCAAGGAGACCCAAGATTTGAAGAAATGGTAACAAAAGATAAAGATATGTATAGACCATTGACTGTTGGGCCTCATGGAGTAGAGATATATGAATACTTATGGAAACAACTTCAAATGATGATAGCTGGAGATATAACTCCAGAACAAGCACTAGATGATTCTGCAAAATATGCAAACGGATTATTAGCACAATAATATAAATTTGAATTTATAGACTATGTAATTTGATTTTATACAAGTAAAAAATTTACTTGATATATTATTAAATTACATAGTCTTTTTTTATAAAAATATACCCCAAAAAGAACTAATAACTTCTACCTAGATATATTAGATTCTACAAAAAAGCTTATTTGTTTGATACTAAAAAAATATCTTTTGGCGACATAAAGTATAAGACATATATCATTGTTACTTTTAAATAGAATTTGTTTTGGATTCGACCATCAAAAGTGACATAAAATTTTGTACATACTATCTTATAATATGTTTAAAGGTTTTAAGGGGGGATACATGGTGTATATTGAGTACTATGTTATAGAAAACCTAGTAATAAATTATATTATTATAAGTTGTACTTCTATTCTCACTAAAAAATACAATCCTAAAAAAAATAAGTTATTGGGGGCTAGTTTAGGAGGTGCCTATTCTGTTGCTTATTTGTATCCATCAATGAACATATTATTCACAGTACCATTCAAAATAATAATTATGAGTATAATAACTTTAATTTCATTTAGAAGTAAGAGTAAAAAAGATTATATTCATGTAGCATTAGTTTTTTATCTAGTAAACATTTTTATTTCTGGAAGCACTTATTTTATAATTTATTTTACAGGAATAAGTCATTTAAAAATATCTTTCTTAATTGCATGTACTTATGTAAGTTGTGAACTATTAAAGTATATTTATAAAGACTTGAAAATGCTTAAATACATCAAGGAACTTACAAAGACTATAAATATAAACTTGTTAGAAAAAAAATTTTGTTGTAAAGCCTTAGTGGATAGTGGGAATTTATTAAAAGACCCAATAAGTCAAAGTGATGTAATAATAGTTAAGTCAAGTGTGTTAGAAGGGTTTATTCCAGAAAATCTATTAAATATTGACTATGAAGATATAGATATGAAGAAAGCACAAGAGATTATAGGGAGTCTAGATGATAAAACTTCAGGCAGGGTTAGGATAATACCTTATAAGCATGCTGGAAGTAATAAGACAAGCATCATAATAGGTTTAAAAGCTGATTATGTAGAAGTAGATGAGCAGAAGATAGGAAATATAATACTTGGTATCTCAAATTTTAATGATAGAGAATATGGAGCAATAATGAATCCAAATATATTGCCTGGATTTTAGGTGAAAATTTAAGGGGGACAAGGAATGTTACGATTGAAAGAAAGAATTATAAGCTTTATTACTATGTTAGGTATTAAATTAAAAATAATAAAGCCAAAAGGAATATATTATATGGGAGGAGCGAATATACTTCCTCCTCCATTAAAACCAGAAGAAGAAATGGAAGTTTTACAAAAACTAGAAACAGATGAAAGTGTAAAATCAATTTTGATAGAAAGAAATCTAAGATTAGTGGTCTACATATCGAGAAAATTTGAAAATACAGGTATAGATGTGGAAGACTTGATTTCTATAGGAACTATAGGTTTGATAAAAGCAGTGAATACTTTTAAACTAAACAAAAATATAAAATTGGCAACTTATGCTTCAAGATGTATAGAAAATGAAATATTAATGTACTTAAGAAAAAATAATAAAAAGAAAACAGAGGTGTCATTTGACGAACCTTTAAATATAGATTTGGATGGAAATGAACTCTTGTTATCTGATGTTTTGGGTACAGAAAATGATGAAATATACAAAATAATCGAAGAAGAAATAGATAGAGATTTATTAGTTATGGCACTTGACAGATTAAGTGACAGAGAAAAGCAAATTATGGAATTAAGATTTGGTCTTATAGATAAAGGTATCGAAAAAACACAAAAAGAAGTTGCTGGAATGCTTGGAATATCTCAGTCTTACATATCTAGACTTGAAAAGAAAATAATTTCAAGGTTACAGAAAGAAATGAAAAAATTTGTATAATGCTAAATTAATTCTTCTTAAAAAGTATAAAAAAATTGGAAATGTAAATAATTTCAATAGATGAATACTTTTGAGAGAGGACTGAAAATGTATGCAAATTAATAAGGTTGAAATATGTGGTGTTAATACATCGGAACTTCCAGTTCTTAAAAATAAGCAAATGAAGGAACTTTTATTAAAAATAAAAAGTGGTGACGAAGAAGCTAGACAACAATTTGTAAGAGGGAATTTAAGATTAGTCTTGAGTGTAATAAAAAAGTTTAACAACAGAGGAGAAAACATAGACGATTTATTTCAAATAGGTTGTATCGGTCTTATAAAAGCTATAGATAACTTTGATTTAAGTCAAAATGTAAGGTTTTCAACTTATGCTGTTCCTATGATTATAGGAGAAATTAGAAGATATCTAAGAGACAATAACCCAATTAGAGTGAGTAGGTCATTA
This sequence comes from Clostridioides sp. GD02367, assembly GCF_045900275.1. Lineage (NCBI taxonomy): Bacteria > Bacillati > Bacillota > Clostridia > Peptostreptococcales > Peptostreptococcaceae > Clostridioides > Clostridioides sp. GD02367. The sequence goes on from NZ_JBJODK010000006.1 coordinate 103,682, forward strand.
AAAGATATAGCATATAAGGCACTACAAGTTAGAGAAAGATTAATTAGAACAAATTCTAAAGAACCTACAGTATCAGAAATAGCAAAAGAATTAGAATTAGAAGTTGAGTCAGTTGTAATGGCACTAGATGCCATACAAGACCCTATATCTCTATTTGACCCAGTATATCAAGATAATGGAGATGCAATATTTGTTATGGACCAAGTTCAAGACAAAAAAGATACTGATGAAAATTGGTTGCAAGAAATATCACTTAAAGAAGCTATTAAAAAATTAAATAGTAGAGAGAAGTTGGTATTAGATTTAAGGTTTTATAAAGGAAGAACACAGATAGAAGTTGCTGATGAAATCGGTATATCTCAAGCACAAGTATCAAGAATTGAAAAAAATGCTTTAAAAAATATGAGAAAGTATGTATAAGTAATCCCTGGACTGTAAACATTATTTTAAATTTAAATGACCTATATAGGTCATTTTTTTTTACTCCAATACATATTTATTTTTAAAGAAAGGGTGAGTATAATATGATTAGAGTTTCTGATATAATGGAAAAAGAAATTATAAATGTAAAAAATGGAAAAAGGATGGGATTCATAATAGACATAGATATGGATATTCATGAGGGAAAGGTAGTCTCATTTACCATCTTTGGAGATGGAAGTAGAAATTTTTTTTCAAGAGGAGGGGATGAAGAAGTTATATTTTGGAATGATATACTTAAAATAGGTTGTGATACAATAATAGTAAATATAGGTTCAGAGTTAAGCTTAGATGAATTTGAGATATAGTAGTTAAAACAAAGGAGGAATATATATGCAATGTCCTTATTGTAATTATAAAGAATCAAAGGTAATAGATTCTAGACATACAGATTTAAAATCTATCAGAAGAAGACGTGAATGTGAATCGTGTAAAAAAAGATTCACTACTTATGAGAAAATAGAAACAACTCCTTTAATGGTTATTAAAAAGGATAATAGTAGAGAGTATTTTGATAGAGAAAAGATAAAGTACGGGTTATTAAAAGCATGTGAAAAAAGACCTGTATCGATAGAAGATATTGAGAGTGTAGTTGTACATATTGAAAATGAAATAAATAAATGTTTTATAGAAGAAATTGAAACCAAAAGAATTGGTGAGATGGTAATGGACAAATTGAAAGACTTAGATGAAGTAGCTTATGTAAGATTTGCTTCTGTTTATAGACAATTTAAAGATATAAATACTTTTGTAAATGAGCTTAAAAGTATACTAATAGAAAAAGGAGACAAATGATGAAAGATTATATAAATATAAAAAATGTACAAGATATTAAAGAGTATGTTGATTTAAATGGTAACTGTAAAGAACTTGACGAAAAGTTAAATTCTATAAATCTAGTTATAACATGTAAGAATATAGATGCAAAAAGTAAAGAAGATATGTTAAAAGTATGTAAAGAATGTGATTTAAAATTTGAAAACCTAACTAGTAATTCTCAAATACATTCAGATATAGTTAACATAGTAAATAAAGATACTATAGGAAAGAGAATAGATGGAGATGCACTTATAACAAACTTAGAGAGAGTACCTCTTTTATTATTTACAGCAGATTGTGTACCTATATCAATCATAGATGCTAAAAATAAAGCCATAGGACTGGCTCATGCAGGTTGGAGAGGTACTTTTAGTAATATAGGTCATAAAACAATTAAATTAATGTCTGAATGTTATAAAACCGTTCCTGAAGATTTAGTTTGTATAATTGGTCCATCAATTGGACCTTGTTGTTATGAAGTATCTGAGGATTTGGTAGAAAAATTTAACACAATTCTTACAAATAATGATGAAAAGTTCTATATAATAAAAGAAGGAAGTTACTATTTAGATTTATGGAAAATTAATGAATATATGCTGAGATGTAGTGGAGTGAAAAAGGAGAATATAATAAATTTAAATTTATGCACTAGTTGTAGAGCAGATGAATTCCACTCTTATAGAAAACATAATAAGGCATCAGAACGAATAGGAACGGTACTACAGATAAAATAGAGAGGAGCTTTTTAATGAATACTAAAGTGCTTGTTATAGACGATGAAATGCATATAGTTGAGCTATTAAAATTCAATTTGGAGGTGTCAAATTACGAAGTTAGTTATTCATATGATGGGTTTGATGGATTTATAAAAGCTAAGGAAATTAAACCAGATTTAATACTTTTAGATTGGATGCTACCAAATATAAGTGGAATAGAAGTTTTGAGAAAAATAAGAAGTGATAAAGATTTAAAAAATATTCCTGTTATAATGCTTACTGCTAAAAATATGGAAAATGACAAGGTCGAAGGACTTGAAATAGGTGCTGATGACTATATAACTAAGCCATTTAGTATAAAGGAGTTGTTAGCTAGAATTAGTTCTGTGTTAAGAAGGTATAACTTGACTAGCTTAGGTGAAGAAAATAATATACTTACTACAGGTAATTTAAAATTAGATTTATCAAAGCATGAGGTCACTAAAGGTTCTGAAAAGATAGAGTTAACACTTAAAGAATTTGAATTGTTAAAATTATTAATTCAAAATAAAGGTAAAGTACTTTCAAGAAATTATCTTTTAGATAAAATATGGGGGTATGAATACTATGGAGAAACTAGAACAGTAGATGTCCATATAAGATATTTAAGAAAAAAAATAGAAGATGAAGATAAGTCAGAAAAATATATAGAGACTATAAGAGGTGTTGGATATAAAATAGATTAAAAAGGTTATATTTTAGGAGTGTTATCTTGTGGAAGAATTAAATAGCATATATTTTTTTATTGTTATGTTATCAATAGCTATTGTGATATTATCTGTAAGATATACAATAACATTAAGAAAATATTTAAAAGAATTTATATATGTCTCAAAAAAAGTAAGTAATAATGAATACCATGCTAGACTTAACATATCAGCTAAAGGAGAGCTTGGAGAATTAGCTAGAAATTTTAATCATATGATAAAAAATATGGATAAAACATTAGAAGAAGTACAGTATAAACATCTACAGTTAAGGTCTATATTAAAGAGTATATCGCATGGAATTTTAGCTATAGATGTAAATGGAAATATACTTCTTATAAATGATGAAGCAAAAGAAATGATAAAAAGCGAACCAAATCAATTGGTAGAAGGACACAATATTAATGTTGTAATAAAAGAAGAAGAAATATTAAAGCAAATACTTAGATTTATTGGTTCTAAAGATAATGAAACTGCAAATATTACGACTAAAGACGATATAGTATATAAAATAAAAGTAGACCCAGTGTATCTTCAAAACACTAATAATGTAATAATAGGTTCTATAGTAAACATAGAAGATATTACTAAAAAAGTTAAGCTTGAAAATATGAGAAGTGATTTTGTCGCAAATGTAAGTCATGAACTTAAAACACCTCTAACATCTATAAGTGGGTTTGTTGAAACACTAAAGTCAAATGAAAACATAGATGTAAATACTAGAAATAGATTCTTGGAAATAATAGAAAGTGAATCAGATAGATTAAAAAGATTGATTGATGATATATTATTATTATCATTCGTAGAAAATAAAGATACCCTTCTTATGGAAAATGTTGTAGTATATGATGTGTTTAAAGAAGTATATGAAATAACACAACATTCAGCTAGAGAAAAAAATATAGAAGTCTTATATAAATGTGATGACAAATCAATAAGCATATTATCTAATAGAGATTATATAAAACAAGTATTTTTAAACTTAGTTGACAATGCTATAAAATACACTCATGATAATGGGATTGTACAAGTTGTAGTTTTAAAAGATGAAGAAAAAATAGTAATTAAGGTTATAGATAATGGTGTAGGTATACCAAAAGAAGATGTAGAACGTATCTTTGAGCGATTCTATAGAGTAGATAAAGCAAGAAGTAGGGACGTAGGAGGAACGGGTTTAGGATTGGCTATAACTAAGCATATAGTTAAATCGCTAAATGGATGTATAAAAGTCAAAAGTGAGCTTGGTATTGGTAGTGAATTTATTGTTACAATACTACAAAAAAATTTCCTTAAATAGAAGGAAATTTTTTTTGTTTTTTGCACAAACTATATAAGAGAAGGAGCTGAGAAAATGGAAGAAAGTTTATTGAATGCAAATTTATTTAGACACTCTTTTATAGTTGCATTAGTTGTAGGAGTATTATGTAGAGGATTAGTTTTAAGAGTTACAGACAAACAGTACCCATCAAGACCACAAGATTATTTAGAACAGATAATAATATCAGGGCTTTCAGCTTCATTAGGTGCGATAGCATTGCCTGCACTTATAGATAAAGAGTTTTCAGCATTGACTTTTTTTGCAGTAGCAATACAACAATTTCAAGGACTTGCAGAACAAGAAAGAATAACATTAAAGAATATTGATAATGAAGAATTAGTTCCAAAAGGAGATGCTTATGTTGAAGAAATAGCCTCTACCTATGAATCTAGAAGTTATATAAGTCTCTTTTCTGCATTAGTATCTTCTATAGTTTACATTGTTTTTGCAAGAAAGTATGACCTTAGCTTTTTTTATTGTACAGTATTAGCTATTGTATCAGGAGCTCTTGTTGGTTTAATTTTTAGAAGGTTTTTAAGAAGGAATAGCATAGCAGACATAGCAGATATAGTTCCTGCAAAAATAAGCTTTGAAGGGCCTATTTTAACAGTAAATGGAGTAATAATAACTAATATAGGTCTAGAAAGTACAAGAGAAAAATATAAAAATGAATGCCTAGCTATAGAGGTTATACCAAGAGACTTAGGTGCATTTGGAATAGTAAATGATGTAGGGCAAAGACAAGCTATAATACATAATCTATTTATTCATATGGGTATAGATAAAGATGTAGATGAGGTTGATATTGTGGCTATATCTAAGACTAATCTAGAAAAAAGTACTGTGGTTATACCATATATGCCAATACTCAAAGATATAGATGTCATGATAGATGTAGTAAAGAGTACACCTATTATAGAAACATCAAAAGGGAAACAGAGTGATTTTTCTAGGAAGACTTTGTAGATTTACATGTAAAATTTTAGAATAAATATTTTAGGAGTGATTTAATGGATAGAGTATTTTTTGTTGCTGTTATTATTGGTATGACATCCAGAATTATAATGTTAAATTTAGACCAAAAACAGTACCCAACACAACCAAATGTTTTGCTATCTCAGCTTATATTAGCATTTGTCGCTTCTTCATTAGGAGCGTTATTAGTTCCAGCTCTTATAAATCGTTCTTATACATCTATAACATTTTTATCTCTAGCAGCAGAACAATTTAGACAAGTAAGAGCTAATAGAAGGAATACATTACAAAACTTAGAGGAAGTTCAACTTGTAAAGAGAGGCGCTGCATTTATAGAAGAGATAGCTAGAACTTATGAAGTAAGAAATTATATGTGTATAGTTACATCCTTTTTAACAATAGGATTGTATTATGTAATACTTGCAGAAACAAAGATAAGTGAAGGCGTAAGTTTGATAATAAGTTCGGTTTGTGGATTAGTATTAGCCTTTATACTAAAAAAACTCCTTACTAGAAAAAGTATTGGAGATATAGCTGATGTAATGCCTGCTGAGATTAGTTTTGTGAATGAGTCGATATTGAAGGTAGGAGATTTAAAAGGGATAACAAATATAGGTCTAAAAAGTGATAGAGAAGTATATATTAATAGAGGTGTAGGAATACAAATAATTCCTAAAAATAAAGATTATGCTAATGCTGGAATATTATTTGATTCAGGTCAAAGACAAGCAATAGTATACAATATATATTCAAGGTTAGGTTTATATGGAGATTATGGAGAACCTTCATTTGTACCATTACCTAGAAGAAATAAGGATGATGAAAGTATAATGATTGCTTATTTACCAATAGATAAGAATGTAGAAAAAGTAATGGAAGCTGTAAAGTCATGTCCAATACTTTCAAGTTCTAAAGGTAAAAACTTATCCCTAAAAAATTATAAAATAGGAAAGAAAGGAAGTGCATAAGATGGGAATGGATATAGGTTTAAACGAATATACCCTAGCTATAGTTACTTTAGATAAGAATATGAAAAATGGTGGAGGTTGCCCAATATTTTATGCAAACGATGAGAAAGACTTACAAAATAAGGCAATGTTGATGTCTAAGTGTGTAGGTGGAATGGTTCATGATATGACAAATGGAACGTTAATCATAGTAAAACATTAAGGTTATAAAATATTTCTAACAACAAATAGTATTCAAATTTTTAAAATACTTAAATTTGAATATTATTTGTTTTAATCTTTTTTATAGCTAGTTACTTATATTGACTATTAGAATTAAAATGTGTTATTATGACATGAAATGCTTAAAAATGCTATTATAAAATATAATAAACTTACAAACCGTATATGAAAATATATTATAATAAGCTTTGATGAATACAAAAGAGTGGTGAAAAAATTGGAAGTAAATGTAAAAAAAATAAATAACATTATAAGTAAGGTTTACAAAGATAGTATTGCAGAAGAAATGGGTATAGAAATAGGAGATTTACTTATATCTGTGAATGAACAGCCAATACATGATATAATAGAGTATAGATTCTTACTAAGTGATGAATATCTAGAAGTAGAAATACAAAAAAAAGATGGCGAAGTCTACATATACGAGATAGAAAAAGACTATGACGAAGATTTGGGTGTTGAATTTACAAATCCAATAATTGACCAAGCTAAAAGTTGTAGAAATAAATGTATGTTTTGTTTTATAGACCAGTTGCCAGAAGGAATGAGAGAAACTCTTTATTTTAAAGATGATGATTCGAGACTATCTTTTTTGCAAGGGAATTTTGTTACACTTACAAATATGAGTGAAGAAGATATAAATAATATCATTAAATATAGAATAAGTCCTATAAATATATCTGTGCATACGACTAACCCAGAATTAAGACAAAAAATGATAAGTAATAAATTTGCAGGAAAATTATATGGTATAATGAAGAGATTGGCAGATGCTCATATAGAAATGAACTGTCAAATTGTTTTATGTCCAGGTATAAATGATGGAAAAGAATTAGAGAGAACAATAAGAGAATTAGCTCAACTTTATCCATACGTAAATAGTGTTGCTATAGTACCAGTTGGAATTACAAAACACAGAGAAAATTTAGCAAACCTAGACATATTTGATAGTGAAGGTGCAAGTAGGACGATAGAACAGATACACAATATGCAAAAAAAATATCTTAATGAAATAGGGACTCGATTTGCCTTTTTATCAGATGAATTTTATATATTATCTAATAGAGAGTTACCTACATATGAAGAATATGAAGGTTTTTTACAGTTTGAAGATGGTGTAGGAATGATACGTAAGTTAAAATCAGAAATCGAAGAATATTTAAATACATTACCAGAAAAAATTCTTAAAAAAGAGAAAAGAGTTTCAATAGCTACTGGTCATTCTGCATATGAATTCATACAGAGTATGGCAAATGCTATGATGGACAAGTTTAAAAATCTTCAGGTAGATGTGTATGAGATAAAAAATAAATTTTTTGGAGAGACAATAACTGTATCAGGTCTTTTAACAGCTAAAGATTTAAGAGAGCAACTTGAAAATAAAGAATTAGGAGAAGCTCTTTATATAACAAGAAGTATGCTAAAAGCAGATGAAGAAATTTTCTTAGATAATATTGAATTAAATCAATTAGAAGAACTTATGAAAATAAAAATTATCCCATGTTTGAATGAAGGAAAAGACTTTGTGGATAAAATTTTAAAATAGAAAACAAAAGATGGAAGGAGAAACAACATGAGTATAAGTAGGCCAGTTGTAGCTGTAGTTGGGAGACCAAACGTTGGTAAGTCTACAATATTTAATAAATTTGCAGGAAAAAGGATATCGATAGTTGAAAATACACCTGGAGTTACAAGGGATAGAATATTTGCTGAAGTAGAGTGGTTAGATAAGTATTTTACATTAGTAGATACAGGAGGAATTGAACCTGATAGCGAAGACATAATATTATCTCAAATGAGAAGTCAAGCTATGCTTGCAATGGACATGTCACATGTAATACTTTTTATAGTTGATGGTAAGGCTGGAATAACAGCAGCTGATAAGGAAATTGCACAGTTACTTAGAAAGACAAAAAAACCAGTAATATTAGTAGTTAATAAGATTGATAGTCAGAGTCAATTTGACAATATATACGATTTTTATGAATTAGGATTTGGAACTCCTTTTGCAGTTTCAGGAGCTAATAGTATGGGATTTGGAGATTTATTAGATGAGATAGTTGAAAATTTTCCAGCAGGATTAGATACAGAGTATGAAGAAGATATAATAAGAGTAGCTATAACAGGTAAACCAAATGCAGGTAAAAGTTCTATACTTAACAAAATACTTGGAGAAGAAAGAGTAATTGTAAGTCCGATTGCAGGTACTACTAGAGATGCAATTGATACTTATTTTGAGAAGAATGGACAGAAATTCCTTTTGATAGATACAGCAGGGCTTAGAAGAAAAAGTAAAATATATGAGACAATAGAAAAATACAGTGTAATAAGAGCCATGAGTGCTGTAGATAGAGCAGATGTAGTATTAATTGTAATAGATGCCTTAGAAGGTGTAACAGAACAAGATACAAAAGTTGCTGGTATAGCACATGATGAAGGTAAAGGATGTATATTTGTAATCAATAAATGGGATTTAATAGAGAAAGATAATAAGACTATGAGTAATTACACAAAAGATATAAAAGAAAAATTCCCATTTATGATGTATGCTCCAATTGTGTTTGTTTCTGCAAAGACTAATCAGAGAATGAATAAGATATTGGATACAGTTGAGTATGTATCAAATGAACATTCTAAGCGAATATCGACTTCAGCATTAAATGAGGTAATTGGAGAAGCAGTAATGTTAAATCAACCACCGTCTGATAAAGGTAGAAGGTTAAAAATTTACTATGGAACTCAAACAGACATTAGACCTCCTAAGATTACATTGTTTATAAATGATAAGGACTTAACTCATTTTTCATATCAAAGGTATCTTGAAAATAAGATAAGAGAAAACTTTGGATTTGAAGGAACTTCCATAAAATTTGAGTATAGACAAAAAAATAAGAAATAAATATTTAAAATATAACTAAAAGGGGGAATTTCAGTGGAGATATTTAGTTATATAATTATCGCTGTTGTTGCATATCTTTTAGGCAATATATCGACTTCATACATAGTTGCAAAGCGAATTGCTGGAGTTGATATAAGGACTCAAGGTTCAGGTAATGCAGGTTCAACAAATGTACTTAGAACACTTGGAAAAAGAGCAGGAGCAATGACATTTTTAGGAGATGTTCTTAAAGGTGTAATGGCTGTGTTAATATCAGAGCTTGCAGCAAGATTAGTTGGTATAGATACTCTTTTAGCTGGATATCTGGCAGTTATATGTGTTGTAGCAGGTCATAATTGGCCAGCAGTTTTAGGGTTTAGAGGAGGTAAAGGTGTTGCAACTTCGTTAGGGGCAATGCTTGCTGTAAATCCAGTAATAACACTAATGTGTCTAGCAGTATTTATATTGGTGGTAGTTATAACAAAGTATGTTTCATTAGGTTCTGTCGTAGGAATCGGATGTTCACCAATATTTATGATTATAGTAAAAAATAAAGCTGGTTTAATAGTAGCTTTGTTTTTAACTGCATCAGTAATATATAATCATAGAGCAAATATAAAGCGATTATTAAATGGGACAGAGAGAAAGATTGGTCAAAAGAAAGAATAGTAAATATATTATACTCAGGTGGTGTTAAACATGGAGAAAGTATGTGTATTAGGTACTGGAAGTTGGGGAAGTGCATTAGCTTTAGGTCTTGCAAAAAAAGGTAACGATGTGAGTATGTGGACTCGAAAAGAGGAACAAGCTAAAAAAATAAATAGGACTAAAGAAAATACAGACTATTTACCAGGAGTATTATTTCCAAATAATATAACTATAAGTACTGACATAGACAAAACTATAAAAGATTGTAAAGTGATAATTTTAGCAGTTCCATCACAGGCTGTAAGGAGTACTTGCCAAAAAATAAAACCATTTATGAAAGAGGGACAAGTTATTGTTAATGTGGCAAAAGGTCTTGAAAAAGGTACTGGACTTAGATTATCTCAAGTCTGTGAAGAAGAATTACCACAAAATCCATATGTAATACTATCTGGACCATCTCATGCTGAAGAAGTAGCAAGAGAAATCCCTACTACAGTAGTAGTAGCTTCTGAAGATTTAAAAATAGCACAGATGATACAAGATTTATTTATGAGCCCTAAGCTTAGAGTTTATACAAATCCAGATATAGTTGGAGTAGAACTTGGAGGAGCATTAAAAAATATTATAGCTTTTGGAGCTGGAATATGTGATGGATTAGGATATGGTGATAATGCAAAAGCTGCTCTTATGACAAGAGGTATTAGTGAAATGAGTAGACTTGGAATTGCTATGGGAGCTAATGTGTCTACATTTGCAGGTCTTTCAGGTATAGGAGATTTAATTGTTACTTGTACAAGTATGCATAGTAGAAATAGAAGAGCTGGTATACTTATAGGTCAAGGTATGAGCCTAGAAAATACTTTAAAAGAAGTAAAGATGGTTGTAGAAGGTATAACTGCCACTGAAGTAGCACACGATGTAGCTGAAAAATTGAATATAGACATGCCAATAACTAATGCTATATATTCTGTAATAAACAAAGGTTCAGATCCTAAGGAAGTTGGAATAGAACTAATGATGAGAAGTAAAAAGCATGAAATGGAAGAAGTCGTTTTAGGTGATGAGATATAAGTCATTGTAATACAAAATAAAAAAATAATAAATTTGTTTTAGCCCTCTTTAATATAAAGAGGGCTATTTTAATTTTATATAGCATAGTCTATGTATATACAGTATAATAAATTATTTTATATGCAATTTATAGTTATCATGATTGTCATTATATCTTTTTAATATAATGGATTTTAATAAATTTAATTCACCTTAAAGTTTACCAGTTTCTGTATGTAGGGGAAATTAATATTGCTAGTCTTTATTTTTCTATTTTAAGAATATTAACCCCTAACTCTAAATATAATTTAATAAGATTAGATGTATAGGAGGAATAATATGAATAATAACATATACGAAGATATATCCAAAAGGACTCAGGGGGATATATATATTGGAGTAGTGGGTCCTGTAAGAACAGGAAAATCAACTTTTATAAGAAAATTTATGGAAAAGTTGGTTATACCAAACATAGACAATGAGTTTAAGAAGGATAGAACAAGAGATGAGATACCTCAAAGTGGCTCAGGTAAAACTATAATGACAGTAGAACCAAAATTTGTACCAGCAGATGGCGTAGAAATTAAAATAAAAGACACAGTATCTCTGAAAGTAAGAATGGTAGATTGTGTTGGATACATAGTTGAAGGAGCTTTAGGGCATGAGGAAGGTGGAAAACAAAGATTGGTATCAACTCCTTGGTCACAAGAAGCTATGACATTTGAAAAGGCAGCAGAAATAGGAACTAAAAAAGTTATAAAAGACCATTCTACAATAGGAGTAGTTGTGTTGACAGATGGTTCAGTTACTGGTATTGACAGAAAAAGTTATGTAGAGCCAGAAGAAAGAGTTATACAAGAATTAAAAAGCCTTAAAAAACCATTTGCTGTTGTTTTAAATACACTAAGTCCAAAAAGTGAGGAAACAAGTATGCTTAGAAATGAATTGGAAGAAAAGTATGAAGTTCCAGTTCTTCCAATGAATGTAGTTGAAATGGAAGAAGATGATATAGAGGAAGTTATGGAAGCTGTATTGTATGATTTCCCACTTACAGAAATAAGAATTAATTTACCTAAATGGGTTGAAGGTCTAGAAAGAAATCACTGGATAAAAAGTAGCATAATAACAACATTAAAACAAAGTATCATAGATATAGGAAAAATAAGAGATATAGAAGGAATTATGCAAGGATTTTCTGAGTTAGAGTTTTTGGAGGATACAGGTGTTGATAATGTAGAGTTAGGAGAAGGCGTTATAAATATTGATTTACAGACAAAGCAAGATTTATTCTATAATGTCCTTGAAGAAAAGAGTGGATTTAAAATTGAGGGAGATTATCAATTGCTTAGTCTAATAACTAGATTATCTAAGGTTAAGAATGAGTATGATAAAATAGAAAGTGCTTTAGTAGATGCTAAGATAAAAGGATATGGAGTAGTAGCTCCTTCTCTAGAAGAACTTAGTTTAGAGGAACCAGAAATAATGAAACAAGGAAAACAATATGGTATCAAGCTAAGAGCTAATGCACCATCACTTCATATTATAAAGGCAGATATATCTACAGAAGTTTCTCCAATAGTTGGTAATCAGAATCAAGGTGAAGAGATGATAAAATATCTTATGGAGGTGTTTGAAGAGCAACCAGCAGATTTATGGGAATCAAATATGTTTGGTAAGTCACTTCATGATTTAGTGAAAGAACAATTACAGAGTAAATTGTATACTATGCCAGAAGAGATAAGAGTTAAGATGCAAAAGACTCTACAAAAAATTGTAAATGAAGGAAGCTCTAATATTATAACTATTTTATTATAAGAATATAAGCTACTTATTAAAGTTAAACGATTGTTTACTTTATTAAGTAGCTTTTTATTTATAAAAATTGACAACAAGTGCTAATTATGGAAAAATTATATATATAAGATACATTTTTCAACATTATTATATTAAAATATTAGGAGTAAAAGATGAAGAAGTCTGAAATATTTATTTTTGTAAGCATAATAATACTCTGTTTTGTAATTTCTCCAAACAAGGTGTTTGGACAAGAGGATAATTGTTTTGAAGATTTTGAAAGGTGGGTTCAAGAAAATAAAAATAACAAAGAAGAAATAGTTTATACTCTTCCTTGTGATATGGTAATAGACGAAGAGTTTAGATTTTATATTCCTCATGACAGTAATTTTACAATAGATACCAACAAATATAAAATACTGATAAAAAATCAAGGAAGATTTATTATTGATGATAATGAACTAAATATAATAGGTGAAGGAGGAAAAGAAGGAGTAATACATGTAGAAACTGGTGGAAGTATAAGTATCGGTATAAATAACATAATTGCTACTGATGGGACAGCCTTATACGTTGAAGAAGGAGGAGACTTATATATTAAATCATCCTATGAATCTGTTGAAAAAATAAAGGCAAATGGAAAAGATGCAATAGGAATTTATACTGAAAATGATATTAGAATATTAAATAAGGATATTGAAGTGAATGGAGAGAGTGCTATAGGTGTTTATTCTAAAGGTGATGTTGAGATAGAAGAATCTTCAATAAAAGCTTATAGTAGTAGCAAAGAAAATGGATTATTAAGAGCTAATAATAAGGCTGTACAATCAATTGTATCAGAAAGCAAGAAAGTTTATATAATTGATAACTCTAATGAGCTTATCCCAGCTATATCTGAAGATTCTGGCTATAATATTATAACATGTTGCCATAGGGGAATTGATGTATTTAGCGAAGAAATAAAAGTAAGTAAAGATGATAAAATAGAAGATATAAAATTTCCGAAAGATATGGTATTAGAAACATCTAGTGGTAATCAACTTGATATAGATGTAGAATGGGATTTTACTGGTTATTATGAAAAGTTAAAAAAAGAAGAAACTTTTAGTATAACAGGAAAGTTTAAAATAGAAACATTAAATAGAGAAAAAATTGTAATAAATGATGATGTTGTTCCTATTTTGGACATATCTGTTGCAGAGAAAAAACCAATAGATAATTTGGAATTAGATTATCAAAACACAAGAGATGGATATGTAGCTGTTTTGTATTTTGATATGCCATACAATGCAAATAAAGTTTTTGTTGAATATTCAGCAGATGGAATCAATTGGACATCTGAGGAACAGGAAGATATTAGAGACCAAGCTATACTTTTTTTTGAAGATTTTAAGCTACGTTGTTTTAGAGTAAGAGTGGAAGGCGGATTAAAAGAAGGTTATTCAAATATGGTTTTTAAACCAGGATTTATAATGGGTGGTGGTGACAATCAAGAGACACCAGATGATGAAAAGGGAAATGATGATATTGATGGTGACCGTGGCGGTGGTGGTAGAGATGACCCAGATAGAGAAAATGATGAATTTGATTTAGATGATAATAAGAAAAATGATAATTCCACTGAAGAAATACCTGAAGATTCTAACAATATAACAAATTTCAATAATGAAGAAAAAGATAATATTCACCAAGAGGATGAAAAAAATGATAAGTCTAATGAAGATATTATAGAGAAAGATAAAGAAACTAATAAGACTAATATCAATAACAGAGATAATGATATTAAGAATGATGAATTAACTATTATAGATAAGTATGAGAATAGTTTAATTCAAATATTAAAAAGAGATTATGAAGAAAATCAGGAAAGTAAAAACACAACTGATAGTAAAAAAATATCAAATGAAAAAGAGACTTTTAAATTAGATAAATTTAATAATAGCTCAAACTCTACTTCTAATTCACATAGTAAAACTCAGAATTTTCAAGGTAGGAGTGTTATTTGGGGTGGAATTATAGTATCAGTTATGTCATTTTCAATAGTAGTAGTAAATCCTGGTATCATAAAATATGTAGATAAATTTATAAAACATAAAAAATAGACAGAATCGTTTAAAGCATTTTAAGCTTATTAAAAAATTAATAGGAGAATAATATGAATAAAATAAATAAAATTTTTCTTCTTATAAATTTATTAACTATAATTTTTATAATTTTACCAAGTAAGAGTTTCTCACAAGAAAATAATTGTTTAGAAGATTTTAAAAATTGGGTTGTAAAAAATGAAGATAATAAGAAAGAAATAGTTTATACTCTTCCTTGCGATATGATAGTAGATAATTATTTTGAATTTAGTATTCCATATGGAACTAATATTACAATAGATACAAATAAATATAAGATACTTATAAAAGATAAAGGACATTTTAATATTAATGGAAACAAGCTAAATATAATTGGAGAGGGTGGAAGTGAAGGAGTAATACATGTAGAAAAGGGAGGAAAATTAAATATAGGAATAGATAATATAGTTGCATTAAACGGAACTGCGTTATATGTTGAAAAAGATGCAAATTTGAGTATAGATAAATATTATGAGGAGATTGGAAATATAAAAGCAAATGGAGAAAATGCAATAGGAATTTATTCGGAAAATGATATTAGAGTAGATTCTAAAACAATTGAAGCTGATGGAGAAAATGCAATAGGAATTTATTGTAAAGGAGAAGTCGAAATAGAAGATACCTCAATAATTATACATAGTGGTAATAAGAAGCAAAATGTATTATTGGAAAATAAAAAAGTTAAGTCGATTGTATCAGAAGCAAATAAGATTTATATTATTGGAGAACAGAATACAATTACTCCAGATATACCTCAGAATAAGAATTACGAGATAGTAAATTGTAACTATAGAGGGATTAGAGCTTTTGAAAAAGAAATGAACATATCAAAAGAGGATAAAGTAGAAGATATAATATTACCAGATAAAGTACGTTTAAGAACTTCTAGTATGAACTCTATAGATTTAGATGTTGAGTGGGATTTATCAAACTATTATAATGATTTAAATAATAATACAGAGTTTATTATAATAGGTAAATTTAAAGAAGAAGATTTAAATGAGAAGAACATAATTATAAACAATGATGTTATTCCTGTTTTACATGTCTATATTGTTAATAAAGAACCTATAGATGATTTAGAAGTATCTTTCTTAAATTCTAAAAATGGTTATCTAGCTATACTAGATTATAGTATGCCATATAGTGCTAAAAAAGTATTTGTGGAATATTCAGAGGATGGTGTAAATTGGGTAAGTGAAGAATTAGAGAATATTAGTAATCAGGTTATGCTTGATTTTGAAGATTTCAAGTTACGATGTTTTAGGATAAAGGTAGAAGGTGGATTGAAAGAAGGTTATTCAAATATGTTTTTAAAGCCTGGATTTGTAATGGGAGGAGGAGGTAATCAAATTACACCAGATGATGAACAAGAAGTCGATGATGATAGTGGAGACCGTGGAGGTGGAGGTAGAGAAGACCCAGATAGAGAAGACCCAGATAGAGAAGACCCAGATAGAGAAGACAATAAGGTTAATTCAGGTGTAAATAATAAAAATAACAATAATACTGATGAGCAAAGACCATTAGATTCAAGTAATGTCACAGAAGATAATGGAGAAGAAAAAAATAATAATCGACAAGATGAAGAAAATAATAAGTCACATGAAAAACATACTGAAATAGATAAAGAAATACACAAAGAAAAGAGTGAAGAGAATATCAATAATAAAGTTAAAAATAATAATTTGATTGAAAAAAATAAAATTGAAAATAATTTAGAACAAGACCTAAAAGAAGGTTATAAGGAAAATAATGAACTTTCTAAAAATACATATAAAGATAAAGTAATTTTAAGTAAGACAGATGGTATTGAAGTAAATAATTCTAATGATAAACTAAAATCTATTTCAAAGCCATATGATAAGACTCAGAGTTCTAAAAGTGAGCTTATAATTGGAGTTGAAATCATAGTTTTAACCATGTTATTTTCAGTAGTAGTAATAAATAGGGATATTATAAAATATATAGATAAAATTATAAGATTAAGAATTAATAAATAAAATACATTAAAGAGACATAATTTTACTTGACAGAATAATCAAATAGGAGAAAAAAATGAATAAAAAAAATAAGATATTTCTTCTTATAACTTTATTAGTAAGTATTTTTATAATTTTACCAAAGAAGAGCTTTTCGCAAGAAAACAATTGTTTGGATGATTTTAAAAATTGGATTGTAAAAAATGAAGATAATAAGGGAGACATAGTTTATACTCTTACATGTGATATGGTAATAGATAATTATTTTGGATTTAGTGTTCCAAATGGAGCTAATGTCACAATAGATACAAACCAATATAAAATACTTATAAGAGATAAAGGTAATTTTAATATTAGTGGTAATAAGTTAAATATAATTGGAGAAGGAGGGAATGAAGGTGTAATACATGTAGAACGGGGAGGAAAATTAAATATAGGAATAGATAATATAGTTGCACTGAATGGAACTGCTTTATATATAGAGAAAGAAGCTGAACTAGTTCTAGCTACATATTATGGAAAAACTGGTAATATACGTGCAAGTGGAGATAATGCAATAGGAATTTATTCAGAAAATGATATTAAAGTAGAATCTAGAATAATTGAGGTTAATGGAAAAGATGCTGTAGGTATTTACTGTAATGGAGATGTGGAAATAGAGGATACATCAGTAATTGTTAATAAGAATAACCAACAAAATACAATAGCAAATAATACAAAAGGCGAATCAATTGTATCAAAAACTAAGATTGTTTATATCATTGGTGATGGGAATGTAATAATGCCAGACATACCACAAGATGAAGATTATAATATTATAAGATGTAATCTTAGAGGCATTAGTGTATTTGAAGAGGAATTGATATTAACAAAAGATGATAAAATTGAGGATGTAGAACTCCCAAAAGAAGTAAGTCTAAAAACTTCAAGTGGAAAAATTGCAAATATAAATGTAGAGTGGGATTTATCAAATTACTATACTGATTTAAATAAAAATCTAGAGTTTATTATAAGAGGTAAATTTGATGAAAATATTCTAAATGAAAAAAATATAGTATTAAATCAAGATGTTTTTCCAGTTATAAATATCTCTATTAGAAATAAGGAGCCTATAAATAATTTAGTTGTGTATTTTAGAAACCGGGAATATGGTTATACAGCTGCTTTAGATTATGACATGCCATATAATGCAAAAAAGGTATTTGTGGAATATTCTGATGATGGTGTAAATTGGATAAGCAGTGAACTAGAGTATATTACAAATCAAGCCACAATTGATTTTGAAGATTTTAAGTTGAGATGTTTTAGAGTAAAAGTGGAAGGTGGATTAAGAGATGGGTATTCAAATATATTTTTAAAACCTGGATTTGTATTAGGAGGGGGTAATAATCAGATTACACCAGATGATGAACAAGAAAATGAAAATGCTGGTGGTGACCGTGGAGGAGGAGGAAGAGATGACCCAGATAGAGAAGAAGATAATAATGGTAATCTAAATAATGACAATAAAGATAATAATAGTAGTAATGATGAAAAAACTCCTAATACTCCAAATGACAACAATATAGAATCTGATTCTAGCAGTACTACAAGTAAGAATCCTCCAAAAGATAACGATGATAATAATATAACTAATGATAAAGAAAAAGATGAGATTTTAAAAAATGAAGATGAGTTAAAAAATGAGGATAAATCTAACAAAAGTTTTGTCTTAGAAAATGATAATAAAGGCTTAAAACAAAAAACTGTATTTAGCACTAATAATCAATCATATTTTTATAATGAAGATTTTTATAATGACAATTTAGATATGAATAATAATCAATCAAAAATAAATAATCAAGTAAATCACAATAATGAAAATAAAGATGAAACTAATACTAAATTATTACCTAAAAAATATAGCATTGGGAAAGAGAGTTTAATTTTAATTGGAGTGTTAAGTTTAACTATGTTTTGCTCTATATTGATTGTAAATCCTGGCACAAGAAAAAATATAATTAGATTCATAAAAATAAAAAAATAATTTTTAGAAAGGTATTGCTTATCAAATTATGAGTTTGTTAAGTGATACCTTTCATTATTATGAAAACTATATATTGTTATCAATAAAATGTACAATACATATAATTTGACTAAATAGTATAAAAATAATAGAATATTGAAAAAAAATTGACAAATGAAGGTATAGGTATTAAAATATATTAAATATATACATAAAAAGTGATTTACTAACAAATAAATGAAATATATGCTAATAAAAGGTTCAATTTGTAAAAATGTAAGATTTATAAAAAAATAAGGGAGGATATTATCATGAGAGCAATTTTAACAGTAATTGGGAAGGACAAACCAGGTATAGTAGCAGGAATCAGTGATGAGTTATTCAAGCAAAATATTAACATAGTAGATATTTCACAAAAGATATTACAAGAGTATTTTACAATGATTATGATAGTTGATTTAGAGAAAGCATTAAACTCTTTTGAGCAAACGGTTGAAGACTTAATAAAAAGAGGAAAAGAATTATCAGTAGATGTAAAAATTCAAAGAGAAGAAATATTTAACTCAATGCATAATCTGTAAAAAACAGTAATAGGGAGGTGATAATAGTGAATGTAGGAAATATACTTGAGACAATCAAAATGATAGATGAAGAACAATTAGATATAAGAACTATAACTATGGGGATTTCTTTATTAGATTGTATAGACCCTGATGGAGATAAGGCTAGAGAGAAAATATATAACAAGATTATGAATTCTGCTAAAGACTTAGTAAAAGTTGGAAAAGATATAGAGCGTGAATATGGTATTCCAATTGTAAATAAGAGAGTATCAGTAACTCCAATATCTATTATTGCAGGTGCAACAGATGAAAGTGACTATGTAAAGTTTGCACAGACATTAGATAAAGCTGCAGAGGATTTAGGTATAGATTTTATAGGTGGATTCTCAGCATTGGTTCAAAAAGGGTATACAAAGGGTGATAAGATATTAATTAAATCAATTCCAAAAGCCTTGGCAAGTACAAACAAGGTATGTGCTTCAGTAAATGTAGGTTCTACAAGATGTGGTATAAATATGGATGCAGTAAAAGAAATGGGAGAAATTATAAAAGAAACTGCAGAATTAACGAAAGATGCAAAGGGATTTGGTTGTGCAAAACTAGTAGTATTCTGTAACGCAGTTGAAGATAATCCATTTATGGCAGGAGCTTTCCATGGTGTTGGTGAAGCTGATAGGATAATAAATGTCGGTGTAAGTGGTCCTGGGGTTGTTAAAAGAGCCTTAGAAAAGGTAAAAGGAGAGCCATTTGATGTTGTAGCAGAGACAGTTAAGAAGACTGCCTTTAAAATTACAAGAGTTGGACAATTGGTAGCAAAAGAAGCTTCTAGTAGACTGGATGTACCATTTGGAATAATAGACCTATCATTAGCACCTACACCAGCTATTGGAGACTCAGTGGCAAATATATTAGAAGAAATGGGTCTTGAAGTTGTTGGTACTCATGGTACTACAGCAGCGTTGGCTCTTTTAAATGATGCTGTTAAAAAAGGTGGAGTCATGGCGTGCTCACATGTTGGAGGTCTAAGTGGTGCATTTATACCAGTATCAGAAGATGCGGGTATGATTGATGCTGTTATCAAAGGTGCTTTGAGTATAGATAAGCTTGAAGCAATGACTGCTATTTGTTCTGTAGGTCTTGATATGATAGCTGTTCCAGGAAGTACTACAGCAGGTACACTGGGAGCTATGATAGCTGATGAGGCAGCAATAGGTATGATTAATAATAAAACTACAGCAGTTAGAATTATACCAGCTCCAGGATGTGACGTAGGTGATATGGTGGAATTTGGAGGTCTTTTAGGGCGAGCACCAGTAATGCCTATAAATACAAATTCGTCTGAGTTATTTACTCAAAGAGGAGGAAGAATTCCAGCTCCTATACATTCATTTAAAAACTAAGTATGTTTACATATAGTAATATTTATAAAACTGAATTAAAGATATTCATATATTAAAAAATTATAATTAAAACAATAATTCTAAAAATTATTTATTAAAATTATGATAATAATAAAGCGATATATAACCTAGTAAAATGGTCATATATCGCTTTATTTTAATACTATCTAATTAATATAAAATTTTTTATGTATTTTAAAAGTTATGTTATCTAATAGTAATTATACTAATTTTTGATGTTTGGTATATCAACTAAATAAAAAACTAAATTAAAAAATAAAAAAGTTAAAAAATAAAAATTTATCTAAATATTCAACACACATAATAATTATAAATATAAATAAAAAATAAAACGCTTGCAATAAATAAAATTGCTACAATATAAAACTCTACTATTTAAAATATTGACTTAAAATATAAATTTATAAATCTTATAAATTTAAGCAATTTCTTCTTCTACATCAGTACCACGTATTTTGTCAGCAGTAAGAACTTTAAAGGTACTGAATATTTTTGAGCCTACAAATCCTGCAATTACATTAAATAAAGCACATAGCCCAGCTGTTATAAGAACCTGATTAACTGGATTATAGGCAAACATTATAGCAAATCCAGCCACAGGTGTAGCTGTACCTGGTGTCATGTTTACAAGACCCATCAAAGCTACAATGATACCAGAAAAAGCTCCTCCAAAGAAATTAGTAGAATATATTGGTATTGGATTAGCTGAAATTATGTCTGATTGAGTCAGGGGTTCAATAGCAACAGATATAATATCTTTTTTAGAACCTAACTTTAATCTTGCGAATAGTGTTGAGTTCATAAAAGCTGAACCAAAAGCTCCTAATGCTCCTATTGCCATAGGAAGACCAGTAAGACCGATTATAGATGTAAGAGCCATTGAACTAAGTGGGGATGTTCCAACCACTGTTATCAGACCTCCTAATATAATTCCCATTATTATAGGGCTAATATTAGTAGCCTCTATTAGAACTTGTCCAATTTGTAATAGTGTACTATTAACTAATGGGTCTACATTTGATGCTATAAAACGAGATAGTGGAGCACATAAAAGTATTACAACTACTAAATCTACTCCAGGTGGTACTTTTTTCTCTATAAACTTAATTAAGAAAGAAACAAAGTATCCAGCAACGAATCCAGATAATATAGAGAAATCTAAACATGATAATCCTATTAAAACTGCATAAACTGGGGATACTCCTAAAGCTAAAGGTACAAGTATAGCAGCAGCAACTCCACCAAGACTACCATTAGCAGCACCAACACTTCTAAAAAATTCCATACCTAGAACATCACCAAGTAAAGAAAGGTTGAATGCCTCTACTAAAAAAGTAGCACATGCAGCATTTGCTAAGGCTCCCATAGCTTTCATACCATATGGAGCTTTGTAACTAAAAATTGTGAAACAACATAGAACCAATAAAAGTAAACCTGTTCCTAATAAAATTTCTGACATAAGAAAATCCTCCTTGTATTTTTTTTAGGACATAAACCTTTGTTGTGATAACGTTATCCTAATGCATGAATGCCTAAATGAATTAATATCAACAAAACAAAAGTCATTTTAAATTTTAATTGGTTTTATATTGCATCTAAAAATAAAAATAACTATAAAAGAATATAAAGTAAGTTTGAGATGTAAAATGTAAATTAAACTTATACTTTATAATATAATTATATATAAATAATACAGTCTTGTATAGGAAGATTGATAAAAAATAAATTTAATATGAAAAAAACAATTATTAATACATAAAATATTAGTCTATAAAAAAGGAATAAACATTTTTTAGAAGAAGTACTTATAATGATAGAAATTTTATAGGGGGAGAGTTTTTGAAAAAGATTAAATATACCAGATTGATGATACTTGGTATTCTTATATATTTAGTATTTAATGTTTTAGTAATGATTATTAGCAAAAATGTAGATACATTGGTATTAAAAGTAGAAAAATTTGATGCAAAGATTCATGTAGAAGGAAATATAGAAAAAGATGCTAATGACCAAAGCAATTATCTATCAGCATACATAAGTAAAGAAGATTCTAAGAACTTTGAAAAAAATCAAAATGTAGCAATTGAATATCGTGAGCAAAAAATAGATGCAAAAGTTTACAAAATATATAAAAATAATAATAAAATAATGCTAAAATTAAAAATAAGTAACCAAATTGTTTCAAATCAGGATACAAGTGTCGAAGAATTTGATATAATATATAATCAGATGGAGTGTTTAAAAATACCTAAAACTTCTATAAAAACAAAAGACAATAAACGTGGTGTATATGTAATTGATGAACAATCACAAAGTGTAAAATTTGTCATATTAGAAGGAATAACTTATGAAAATGAATCTTCTGTATTTGTGGATTATTATAAAAATGACATAAATGGGGTGACAAGTGTTAATCTATATGACAAAATAATTTTAAGACCTAATTGTATAAACACAAATATAAGGATAAAGTAGGTGATAGTAATGGGTTCTATTAAAGATAATTTATCTGAGATAAGAAGTAAAATTGAAAAGGCTGCAAAAAAGGTAAATCGAGATAGCGAAGAAATAACCCTTTTAGCAGTCACAAAAACTGTGGATGTGGATTTAGTTAATGAGGCAATGAATGAAGGAATTACTTCTGTTGGTGAAAATAAACCACAAGAATTGGCTAGAAAGTATGATATTATAGGTGACAAATTAAACTGGCACTTGATAGGAACTTTGCAAACGAATAAAGTTAAGTACATAATAGATAAAGTTTGTATGATACATTCTTTAGATAGAATTGCATTATGTGAAGAGATTCAAAAACGTGCAGAGCAAATAAATAGAGAGATAGATTGCTTAATACAAGTGAATATATCTAAAGAAGAATCTAAGCATGGACTTGATAAAGATGAAGTTATAGATTTTGTCAAAGAAGTGTCAGAAAAATATAAAAATATAAAGATAAAAGGTCTAATGACAATGGCACCTTTTGTAGAAGATGAAAATGAAATAAGAGGTGTATTCAAAGGTCTTAAAGATTTATCAACACAAATAAAAGAGCTAAATATACCTAATGTAGAAATGGATGCTTTGTCAATGGGAATGAGTCATGATTATGAGATTGCTATAGAGGAAGGGGCTACCATTGTTAGGGTTGGAACATCAATCTTTGGAGAAAGAAACTACAATAAAAAATAATTACTCAAATCTGAATAAATTCTAAGGAGGAAGTTAATAATGTCAAATGGAATAATATCTAAATTTAAGAACTGGATAGTTGATGAAGAAGAAGATTACATTGAAGAAGAATATGAAGGTGGTATGGACGATATAGTTCAAGAAGAAGAAATAAATAGTGGATTTAGTACTGCAAAAGCAAATAAAATTGTAAATTTACATACAACAAGTCAAATGAAAGTTGTAATAGTTGAACCTAAAGTTTATGATGAAGCTGCAACTATAGCAGACCATCTAAAACAAAGAAGGGCAGTTATAGTGAATTTGGAAGGGTTGACTAATTCTGAAGTTCGTAAATCTATATTTAACTTTATGAATGGAGCAGTTTATGTTTTAGATGGAAGTATACAAAAGGTTTCTAAATCAATATTTATACTAGCTCCTAACAATGTGGATATAGATGCAAATATGAAAAAAGAATTAGAAAGTAAAGCATTCTTCCCTTGGCAAAATAAATAGTAAAAAGGCGGTTAATATATGGGAACAATAAGAATTGCACTTTATTATCTTTTGGATATAATAGCATGGATGATAGTTATAAAAAGCTTGATGACTTGGTTTCCAAATGGAAGACAAAGCAAAATTTTCGAGATTTTAGAAAATCTTACAGAGCCAATAGAAGGACCAATAAGGTCAATAATGTACAGATACACAAACGGACCTATAGATTTTTCTCCTTTAATTGCAATAGTATTATTGATGTTCCTAAGACAATTAGTACTGGTTATATTCTAAGGTGATAGAATGGATAAATTAAAATTAACAAATCACATAAAGGATATAGACTTGAAAAATAAAATGTTTAAAGTAATAGACAAGGCTAATAGTTGTATAAAAAACTATGATGTTAAGTTTACTGAGTTTCTTAATCCATATGAAGTGAAAAATGCTGTAGCGATATTAAATTCTACAAATGAAATAAAATACAGTGTGGATGGAGGTTATGAACAAGCTGAAAGAAGCACTGTATTTATTTATCCATTTTACATGGAATATGAGGATATAGAAGATACTCTTAGATTTTTACAGATAGAAGGGAATTTCAAATTTAAGAATATATCTCATAAAGATTATTTAGGTGCAATTATGAGTCTAGGTATAAAAAGAGAAAAAATTGGAGATATAATTATACATGATAGCTTTTGTCAAGTAATTGTAAGTAGTGATATTTGCGATTTTATAATCGTGAATTTGGAGAAAGTTTCGAGAAATAATGTAATTGTAAAGGAAATTTCCAGAGAAAACATTGTTAATAGTTCTTCAAAATATAAGGAAGTATCATTTACAGTATCTTCAGATAGGTTAGATTGTGTCATAAGTGGTCTTTACAATATATCTAGACAAGATAGTGCAAAATACATAAATGGAGAAAAAGTCCATGTCAATTATGAAAAGATAACTTCAACCTCTAAAATAGTTAAAAATGATGATTTGATTTCTGTTAGAGGCAAAGGAAGAGCTAATGTAACACAAATAGGAGATATTACTAAAAAAGGTAAAATAAAAGTTCAAGCAAGATTAATTGTATAAGGACTAATTTAAATTATAGCTGGGAGGAAATGTAATGCTAACTCCAATTGAGATAGAAAATAAAGAGTTTAAAAAAGGTTTAAGAGGGTATAGAGATGAAGAGGTTGATGAATTTTTAGACATCATTAAAGAAGATTATGAATCTCTATGTAGAGAAAATACAGCTCTTAAAGAAAAATTAGGATTATATCAAGACCAAGTAAACAAGTATGAAAATATTGAAGAGACATTAAAAGCTACTCTAATAACTGCTCAAAGTGCAGCAGAAGACACTTGTAGCGCGGCTAATAAAAAAGCTAAAATAATTGTTGAAGAGGCAGACTTAAAAGCTAGACAAATTATAGAACAAGCCAATAATCGTGTTATAGAGATAAGAAAAGAGTATGATGCTTTAGTTAAAGAATTTAAGATATTTAGAAATAAATTTAAATCACTATTAGAAGATGAGATAAGAAGTGTTGATGAAATTTTTTATGATGTAGATGAAAAATGTGTAAATGCATTTGAAGGAACAACAGTGTATAATTATAGTAATGATGAAGCTGCTACAACTCTAGAATAAAGCTATGATTTATTGGATTTTTAGGTGAAATTATTGTAGAAGTTTGAGAAATCTATAACAAAAATTTAAAATAGGATAAAAATGTAAGAAAAATAGAAATTATTATATTTTTCAAAAATATATTGACTATTCAAATTATTTGTTATAGAATTTCATATAAACACAGATAAATTTTTAAAAGCGTTGATAGAGACAATTATCTTTAGATAATTTTACAGAGAATTGGGTATGCTGAGAACCAATGAATTTATAAAGGTAAAAATCACTCTTGAGCTGCAGGCTGAACGATTAAATTCTATTAAGCTGTGCCGGTTAGTACCGTTATACTATTAGAGTGTTATATGTGGATAGAATTAAATTCACATATAGAATTAGGGTGGTAACGCGATTTATAACTCGTCCCTTTGTTTAAAGGGGGCGAGTTTTTTAGTATTTAAATTTATGTGAAAGAATAAAAAATTTTGGAATTATAATATTTATAGGAAAGGGTGATTTATATGGCGAAATTTAAGCCATTAGTAGACAGTTCAGTAAAACAAGCAGAAGCACAAGTTTTTGATTATTGGAAAGATATAAATATACTTGAAAAAACTTTAGAAAAAGGGGAAAATGACCCAAGTTTTGTATTCTATGAGGGACCTCCTACAGCCAATGGAAATCCTGGAGTACACCATGTTTTATCTAGAACACTTAAAGATTCAGTTTGTAGATATAAAACAATGTCTGGTTATCAAGTAAAGAGAAAAGCTGGTTGGGATACACACGGATTACCAGTTGAAATACAAGTAGAGAAAGAATTAGGTCTTACTAGTAAGCAACAAATAGAAGAGTATGGAATAGCTGAGTTCAACCAAAAATGTAGAGAATCAGTTTTCTCATTTGAAAAACAATGGAGAATAATGACTGAGAGAATGGCTTATGAAGTTGATTTAGATAATCCATATATAACTTTAGACAATAACTATATAGAGTCTGTATGGTGGATACTTAATAAATTCAACAAAGAAGGATATATCTATGAAGGGCATAAAATACTTCCTTATTGCCCAAGATGTGGAACTGGTCTTGCTAGTCATGAGGTTGCACAAGGATATAAAGAAGTAAAAACTAATACAGTTATAGCTAAATTTAAGAAAAAAGATGCTGATGAATATTTCCTAGCATGGACAACAACTCCATGGACTTTACCATCAAATGTTTCATTAACAGTAAATGCTGATGTTGATTACTTAAAAGTTAAGAAAGGTGACGAGGTATATTATGTATCTAAACCTTTAGCTAATAAAGTACTAGGTGAAGATTATGAAGTTTTAGAAGAAATGAAGGGTAAAGACCTAGAAGGATTAGAATATGAACAATTAATGCCTTTTGTAGAAGTTGACAAAAAAGCATTTTTCATTACAGTAGGAGATTATGTAACTACTGAAGATGGTACTGGAATAGTTCATACAGCACCAGCATTTGGTGAAGATGACTATAATACAGGTAAAAGATATGATTTACCAGTTGTACAACCAGTAGATGAAACTGGTAAATTTACAGCTACTCCTTGGGAAGGTAAATTTGTAATGGAAGATGGGCTAGATGTTGAAATAATAAAATGGCTGGCTTCTGAAAATAAATTATATAGTAAAGAAAAAGTAGTTCATAACTATCCGCATTGTTGGAGATGTCAAACTCCATTAGTATACTATGCAAAACCAAGCTGGTATATAGAGATGACTAAACTTAAAGATAAATTAATAGAAAATAACAATGGTGTAAAATGGTTCCCAAGCTTTGTAGGTGAAAAGAGATTTGGAAACTGGTTAGAAAATCTAAATGACTGGGCAATATCAAGAACTAGATATTGGGGAACTCCACTTCCTATATGGAGATGTGAATGTGGTCATACAGATTCAGTAGGTTCAAGAGCTGAATTAGCTGAAAAAGCTATAGAAGATGTAAATCCAGAGACAGTTGAACTTCATAGACCATATGTAGATGATATACATTTAAAATGTGAAAAATGTGGAAAACCAATGACAAGAGTAACAGAAGTTATAGACTGTTGGTTTGATAGTGGGGCTATGCCATTTGCTCAACACCACTATCCATTTGAAAATAAAGAGAACTTTGACCAATTATTCCCAGCTGATTATATATCAGAAGGTATAGACCAGACTAGAGGTTGGTTCTACTCATTACTTGCAGTATCAACATTTGTATTAGGTAAAGCACCATATAAGAGTGTGTTAGTTCCAGACCTTGTACTTGATAAAGAAGGAAAGAAAATGAGTAAATCAAGAGGAAATACAGTAAATCCAATGGAGTTATTTGACCAATATGGAGCAGATGCATTAAGATGGTATCTACTATATGTTTCTCCACCATGGACTCCAACTAAATTTGATATGGATGGATTAAAAGAAATACAAAGTAAATTTATAGGAACTATGAAGAATGTATATAACTTCTTCACTTTATATGCAAATACAGATGATATAAATCCAACTGAATTCTTTGTAGAATATAAAGATAGACCAGAACTTGATAGATGGATACTATCTAAGTTTAATAATTTAATGAAAGATGTAGAAGAAAATTTAGCTATATTTGAATTAAATAAGACTTTAAGAATGATACAAGATTTCATAAACGATGATTTATCTAACTGGTATATCAGACGTTCAAGAAGAAGATTCTGGGCAACTGAGTTAACAGAAGACAAAAAAGCAGTATATAATACAACTTATGAATTATTACATGGTCTTTGCAGAGCTATAGCTCCATTTGCACCATATATGTCAGAAGAAATGTACAGAAATCTAACAGGAGAAGTATCTGTTCACTTAGCTGAATATCCTAAACCTAATGAAGAATTAATGGATGCTAAATTAGAAGAAAAAATGGATTTAGCTAAAAATCTAGTTACTTTAGGTAGAGCTTCAAGAGAAGTTGAAAGAATAAAAGTTCGTCAACCATTACAAAAAGTATTAGTAGATGGTAAGTTTGAAGATACAATAAGTGATGTAGTTGATTTAATAAAAGAAGAACTTAATGTTAAAGAGGTAGTATTTGCTAAGGACTTAGATGAGTACATGAACTTTAGTCTAAAACCAAACTTTAAGGCAGCAGGACCATTACTAGGTGCTAAGATGAATTTATTTGTAGGAGCATTAAATAAATTAAATGCACATGAAGCTGTTAATAAACTTGAAAATGGTGAAAGTTTAACAGTTGATTTAGATGGTGAAGCTTTTGAGTTTAATAAGGATTTAGTGTTAATAGGTATAACTGCTAAAGAAGGATTTAATGTATCTGTTGAAAACAATCTTTTCGTTATACTAGATACTAAGTTAACTGAAGAATTGGTTGATGAAGGTTATGCTAGAGAATTTATATCTAAAGTACAGCAATTAAGAAAATCTAATAACTTTGAAGTATTAGATAATATAGTGATAGATTACTGTGGTGATGATGAAATTGCTAAGGCTGTTGACCATTTCGATGAATATATCAAGTCTGAGACTTTAGCTTTAGAAATAAACAGAGTGGATGATAAATCTTTAGAAGAACAAAACTTAAATGACCATATGACAGGTATAAAAGTTACAAAAAAATAAAAATAATAGTTAGTTAATTAAAATCCCTATAGAAATTAGTTTATAAATTTCTATAGGGATTTTTTAATACAGTATAATTATCTATTCAATAAAATGTTGAAATATTCCAAAATTTACAGTAAATAAATCTATATAAATCATATAAATTATTTATAGTATGTGATAGAATATTAGTGAATAAACGTTTAAGTGAGGATGAATAATATTTTAGAGTAAACTACTTCTGATAAATTTATTTATAAATTTATTGTGTATAATGCAGGGTGGTTTATTTATTATGCAAAGGGGTGCGTTTTGATGTATGGTGAAAGTAAAAAGCTAAGTATTGATAATAACATATTTTTACAATATGGTCTTATTATATTGGGTATGATTCTATCAACCATAGGAATAAATTTATATCTAGCACCAGCCAAGTTATTAAGTGGAGGAGTAGCTGGGATTTGTGTTATATTATATAAGTTATTTGGTATAAATCAAGGAATATCCAGTTTTTTGATGAATATACCAATATTTATTATAGCTAAAAAGTATTTTGACAATAAATTTTTGTTAATAAGCTTTGTTAATATGTTGTTATTTTCTGTTGCTCTTGGATTAACACAGGATATTGCTAAATATTTTCCAATAGATGACACTATGCTACAGTGTATTTATGGTGGTGCCTTAACTGGAATAGGTATGGGGTTGACTTTTAAAGCAAGAGCTACTGCTGGAGGTCTTGACATAATAGCAGCTATAATGAAAAGAAAGTACGATATACCTATGAAAAATACATTTTTATTTATAAATTTCTTTGTAGTATGTGCAGGTGCATTTTTATTTGGAGCTAAGTTGGTAATGTATACTTTAATTGCTATGTATATAATTTCTTTTACAATGGACATAGCAAAGGATTGTTTTGATAGAAAAAAATCTATACTTCTAATATCTAATAAATATGATGAAATATCCAAAGTAATAATGAATAAGATGGGAAGAGGAGTAACTTTTCTAGAGGCAGAAGGAGCATATACACAAAATAAGAAAAAAATGATTTATTGTATAATATCTGCAAATGAGATAGGTAAATTTAAAGATTTGATTTATGATATGGATAGTGAAGCCTTTATTTCTGTTAATAATGTGGAAGAAGTAAAAGGAGGAGGTTTTAAAGATAAGTTTCTTTAAAATGGCAATGTTAAAAAATACCATATGTATTGTGATTGCACCTAGTTAGATGTATACTATAATTAATGGGGTACATGAAGTACTCAATAATATACTAGGAGGTATAAGAATATGTTAAGAGAGAGATTTGTAGTAAGAAATCACCATAATCCACACACAAGTGGATGTTGTGGAACTGGGGGAGAAGGCTGTTGTGGAGGAGATAATCATGAGCATTCACATCAACATTCTCATAGTCATGGGCATGGACATGAACACGTAAATGGTGTAGGTCACGACCATAATCATGAGGATGGTTTCTCAGGGACTCATGAGCATAGTCATGAGCATGCACATACACATGGGCATGAACACTCAGATGGACATACGCATGAACATAAATAGAGATATTTAAAATTTATAAAAGATTTTTATTTTGTGATTCCATGAAGGTTTAAATAAAAATTAAATGTTTTAAATAAAATTATTAATAATAAATAAGAAAGTGAACTGTTAAATTCAAAGAATTTAATAGTTCACTTTTGTTACATATTAAGCATTAAATTTAAATCCAATGGTTAACTAAAAAAGAAGCTATATTTTCATAAGGTATTTTTTCTGTCCTTAATAAGCTTTGGACAACTAAACCATCTACTATAGACATAAGTAAGAAGGAAAATGATTCAGCATCTTGTTCATTTTCACTTCTACTGTATTTTTCTAAGGACTCAACAATTTCAGATTTAAGAGTAGTTCTCCATTCAATATATTTTAATCTCATTCTTTCTTTCAAATCATCATTTGAAGTAATTGCTTCACAAATAAGATACATATGTACTCTACCACGACTTTCTATAGTAGATATTTTCTCTAAGATTAAATTAACCATTTCTATTTGAGAATTTTTTGATTTGACGTTTTTTACACAGTTTAATATAGCACTGGTTATAACTTCTAAATGAGTGTCTGCAATATCATATATAATATCATTTTTAGATGCGTAGTGATAATACAAAGTACCTTTACTTATATTTACATCTTTTGCAATATCAGCAAGACTAGTATTTTGAACTCCATTTTTGGCTATTAAATTAGTTGCAGATGATAAAATAGCCTGTTTCATATTGTTTGTTTTCATAAAACCTACCTTTCTATGTATATTTATAACAAATTAATAACATTATAAGCTTATGGATATTTATTGTCAATAAAGCAAGAATCTATATCTATTGACTTTTTTTCATTCAAAATATAAAATAGTAATTAAATCGGTCGTACGACCGACTGAATAAATAAAAACAATATCTTATAGTGAGGTTAATATGGATAAAATAAAATTGATAGTGGATAGTGCATGTGACTTACCTAATGATATAATAGAAAAATACAACATTGAAGTTGTTGGTTTAAATGTATCTTTTGGAGAGGAAAGTTATATATCTGGAAAGGAAATAGATAATGAAACTTTCTATAGAAAAATGAGTGAAAGCAAAGTACTACCAAAGACATCATGTCCTTCACCTGATAAATTTTTAGAAGCATATCATTGTCAGGAAGAAAGTATATTGGTGATTAATATAAGTTCAAGACTGTCTGGTACTTATAATAGTGCACTTTTGGCAAAAGATATGTTTGAAAAGGAAGGGAACAATAAAAAAATTGAGGTTATAGACTCACTTAGTGGGTCAATTGGAATAGGACAACTTGTGTTAAAAGCAGCAATATTAATCAAAGAAGG
Organism: Clostridioides sp. GD02367; assembly: GCF_045900275.1. Taxonomy (NCBI): domain Bacteria; kingdom Bacillati; phylum Bacillota; class Clostridia; order Peptostreptococcales; family Peptostreptococcaceae; genus Clostridioides; species Clostridioides sp. GD02367. Next base: position 136,202 of record NZ_JBJODK010000006.1, read on the forward strand.
AAAAGAAATCGAAGAAATTGTTTCAATAATAGATAAATACAAAGATAATCCACCATTTTTGGGGACTTTAGAGACATTAGAAAATGCTATCAAGGGTGGAAGAATAAACCCTATAGCAGGAAAAATTATAAATACATTGAATTTTAAGGCTATAATACAAGTTGCAGATGGTATTGTAACTCCAATAGATAAGGCAAGAGGTGAAGGGAATAGCTTGAAAAAGTTGATTAATTTGGTAGAATCCAAGATTAAAGACAGAGAAGAAAAGGTCTTATTTATAGGACATGCAAACTGTCCTGAGAAGGCTCAAAAAGTAAGGGAAGTTATGGAGAAAGATGTAAAATATAAAGATGTTGTAATCTGTGAAGTTGGCTCAGTTATGGGTACATATACTTCAAAAGGTGCAATTTTAATTACTGCTATATAAATCATGATGTGAAAAATTGAAGCCATATAAAAATGCTTAAAGCATTTTTATATGGCTTGTTTTAATTTTAGTAAGTTAATTTTATAATTAACCAACTACACATATTTCTTTATCATATTTATTTAATATCTCACAACCATCTTCAGTAACAAGTACTAAATCTTCTATTCTAACTCCGAATTCACCTGGTAAATATATACCTGGTTCTATAGAGAATATCATTCCTGGTTGTACAGTATCTGTATTTATAGAAGATACATCTCCCTTATCATGAACTTCAAGTCCTATAGAGTGACCTGTTCTATGAGTGAAGTATTGTCCATATCCTTTTTCAGTTATGTAATCACGAGCAGCAGCATCTATATCACAGAATCTAACTCCTGGTTTTACAATAGCTTCAGCTCTCTTATTAGCTTCAAGAACTATTTCAAATATCTCTCTACCTTTTTCAGGTATTTCTTTATAGAATACAGTTCTTGTCATATCAGCACAATAATTGTCTTTTATACAACCTATATCTAATATTATTGCATCCCCTGGTTTTACAAGTGCGTTTCCAGGCTCACCATGTGGGTTAGCTCCATTAGGTCCAAATCCTATAATAGGGTCAAATGAAAATCCATCAGCACCTAAATCTTCATATATTTTAGATAATTTACCAACAAGTTGTTTCTCTGTAAGTTCACCAGAAACAGTAGCTTTAAGTTGCTCCATACCCTTGTCATTTAATCTTGAAGCTATTCTCATTAATTCTTTTTCTTCTTCATCTTTACACATTCTTAAAGTATCTATTATATAAGATGAATTTACAAATTTGCTTCCTCCACCTAATTCCATTAAGCTTAATAAGAATCTAGCTGGCCAGTTTTTATCAACACCCATAGTAGCATTTTTGTCTATATGTTCAGTTATTATTTCTACTGGATTTTGAGTATCATTAAACCAAATCATTTCAACACCTAAATCTTCTGTAACAGGGAATAATTCATTTATAAATAATTTATTATTTCCATTTAAATTTAGGTATAATGCTAATAATCTTTCGCCTGGGTGGATTAGTGCTCCTGTTAGATAAAATATCGAAGTAGGGTCACTTACCAACATTTGAGAAATATCATCTTTTTTCATTTGTTCAAGTACAGCATTCAATCTTTGAGTCTTCATAATAATTTCCTCCTAATCAAAATTTAATACAAATCAATTTTAGCATTATTAAACAAAAAAGAGTATACTTTTCTTTTAGAAATATAAAAAATTTTTGTTATATATTTTTTATATTAAATTTAATCATCACTTTTACATTAAATATAGAGGTAAATTATTTTTTATTGTGAAAAATTTATAAAAATAATAAATAAAAGATATAAATTTGTGATTTTAAGTTTTTTATATCATCATGAAAAATAACAAATAAAATTTTATATTAAAATAATATTGAAACAATTTTAAAAATTTAGTATGATTAGAATTAAAGTGGCAGAGCTTTTGAGATTTACCACTTTTAATAAAATTTGATTTCAAAGTATTTAGATTTTTTTAATAAAAGACCTTAATAATTTAAAAACTCTGAATGCTATTGATTTAATGACAGTGAATCTGTTTTATCAATTTTGAAATCAACTTTTAACTAATTAATAGAGAGGAGAATTTAAATTAGGATGGAAAAGAAAAAAATAGGCCTGTGGAGTTTGGTATTTATGAATGTATCAGCTTTATATGGTATCAGATGGATAGCTAAATCTACAGCATCAAGCTTTGGTTTAGGATTAGGTGCAATACCTATGTGGTTATTATTCTCATTTATATATTTTGTACCAGGAGCTTTAATTTGTGCTGAATTAGCTTCTACATATCAAAAAGGCGATGGAGGTTTATATGATTGGGTTAAGGAAGCCTTTGGAGAAAAATATGGATTTTTAGTTTCTTGGCTAAATTGGACAGCTAAAATATTTTGGTATTCTTCATTCTTAACTTTTTTAGCAGTAAATGTTTCTTATACAATAGGAAATCCAGCACTTGCAGATAATAAGATGTTTGTACTTATATTATCTTTAGTAATATTCTGGGCATTATCTCTTATAGCAACTAAAGGAATAAGTTTTACAAAGATATTTACTAATACAGGTGCATTAGGTTCAACAATACCAAGTGCTATACTTATAATATTTTCATTTGTAGCAGTATTTGTATTGAAAAAACATGATATAGCTTCAACATATACAATAGCTTCAATGACTCCAAAGCTTAACATGGATGCATTTGTCGCTATATCAGCTATAATGTTTGGTTTAGCAGGAGCAGAAACTGCAGCTAACTTTATAACAGAGATAGATAAGCCTGAAAAGAACTTCCCTAAAGCTATATTAATATCAGCTGGGATAGTAGCTTCATTATATGTATTAGGTTCAATTGCAATAACAATGATAATACCACCAGACCAAATTACTGCTTCTAAAGGTGTATTGGATGCACTTGCAGCTGTTTGTCAATCTTTAGGAATAGGCTCTTGGTTGGTTCAATTAATAGCTTTTGGTATAGCTTTCTCAATACTAGGAGCAATAGTTCTTTACATAGCATCACCAATAAAAATGTTATTTGGTAGTGTCAAAAAAGGAGTATTCCCAGATAGCTTAGTAGAAGTAAATGAACATAAAATACCTTCTAAAGCTGTTATACTTCAAGCAATAATAGTTACTATAATATTATTAGTGACTACATTAATGCCTTCTGTTGATGCTATATATAATGTTCTTGTAACTATGACAGCATTAACTGCTTTATTCCCATATGTGTTATTATATGCTTCTTATATTAAATTAAGAAAAGAGAGACCAGATGAAATTAGACCTTATACTATGGCAAAATCAACAAGTACTTGTATAGGTTTAGCGAAAATGGTTCTAGTAGTAACTGTAGTTGGTATACTATTATCTGCAGCACCAGTTATGCCTACATTCGCTGAAAATATCATATATGAGATAGAGATGATTGGTGGAGGTCTTCTAGTTATACTATCTGGTATATGGTTGTGGAATAGATATGAAAAGAAAACAGCTAAATAAAAATGTATTTTAATAATTTCTTTTGGATATTATAATATATAGTTGACAATTTATAGTGTAAGGAATATTATAAAATAAAGAAATTAATAAATTTAATCCTGTGATAAGAAATAGTAAATAAATATACTTTTGTACAGAGAGTTAAGGGTGCTGAGAACTTAATAAAAAGTGTTTATTGAATGGGTCTTTAAGGAGTAAGGTGAAATGTAGTTTAAGGCTACAGAGTATCTGATATCGTGTGTGCACGTTACAGCATATATTGAGATATATATATTCAACTTTGAGTATATATAAATTTAGGTGGTACCACGGAAAATATATCCGTCCTATTGATTTAGGACGGATTTTTTAATATAGAAAATTTAGGAGGAAAAATGAACGTAATAGGAATTATAGGTGCAATGGATGAAGAAGTAAGTATTTTAGTTAATTTAATGGATATTAAAGAAACTGTAAAAAAAGCTAGTTTAGAGTTTCATCAAGGAACATTAGAAGGAAAAAATGTAGTATTAGTAAAATGTGGTATAGGTAAAGTTAATTCTGCTCTTTGTGCACAGATACTAATAAGTGAATTTAAAGTTGATGCTATTGTTAATACAGGTGTAGCAGGTGCTTTGAACGAAAATCTTGATGTTAATGACATAGTGATATCGACTGATGCTATACAATATGATATAGATACTACAGCATTTGGAGACCCTAAGGGAGTTATACCAAGAATGAAGACTTCTGTATTTAAAGCAGATGAAAGACTTATAGATGCTGCTTACAAATCTTCTGTAGAGGAAGTAAAGACTCACAAAGTACTGAAAGGAAGAGTCGTTACAGGAGATAAATTTATAAATTCTAAAGAATTAAAAGATGAATTAGTAAATGATTTTGGTGGGTATTGTGGAGAAATGGAAGGTGGAGCTATAGCTCATGTATGTTATCTAAATAATACTCCATTCGTAATAATAAGAGCAATGTCTGATAAGGCAGATGGAAGTGCTGATGTTACATATGATGTATTTGTACACGATGCTGCCAACAATTCTAAGGATATAGTTTTAAATATGTTAAAATCAATATAAATATAAGGAGGTACAAGTAAAATGAGTGAAAAAAAAGTTATATTTAGTGGTGCACAACCATCAGGAAAAATGACTTTAGGAAATTATATAGGAGCTATAAAAAACTGGACTGAACTTCAAGATAATTATGATTGCTATTATAGTATAGTTGATTTACATGCAATAACAGTACCTCAAGACCCTAAAGTTTTGAGAGCTAATGCTATAGAATTGCTTGCTCAATATATAGCTTGTGGATTAGACCCAGAAAAAAATACTATATTTATTCAATCTCATGTTAAAGAGCATGTTGAACTTATGTGGGTATTAAGTACAATGACTTATATGGGAGAATTAAGCAGAATGACTCAGTTTAAGGATAAATCACAAAAAAGTGAAGCAAATCTAAATGCAGGTTTGTTTACTTATCCAGTCCTTATGGCTGCTGACATATTATTATATCAAACTGATTTGGTTCCAGTTGGAGATGACCAAAAACAACATTTAGAGTTATCTCGTGATTTAGCAAATAGATTTAATAATAGATTCTCACCTACATTTGTGGTTCCAGAAGGATACTATCCAAAAGGTGGAGCAAGAGTAATGAGTTTACAAGAGCCAACTAAGAAAATGAGTAAATCTGATTCAAATGAAAATGCCTTTATATTATTAGCAGATGATTCAGATACTATAAAGAGAAAGATAAAGAGAAGTGTTACTGATTCTTTAGGTGTTGTAAAATATACTGATGAGCAACCTGGTATTAAAAATCTACTTGATATATACTCTAATTTAAGCAAAAAGAGTGTGGAAGAGATTGTAAACATGTATGAAGGCAAAGGTTATGGAGTATTTAAAGAAGATGTGGCTGAAGTAGTAGCAGAAAGTTTAAGACCTATAAGAGAAAGATATGTAGACCTTCTTAATAATAAAGATTATTTAGAAAAAATATATAGTATGGGAGCAGAAAAAGCTGAAAAACAAGCTAGAAAGACTCTTAGAAAAGTTTATAAAAAAGTTGGTTTTATAGAAAGAAGATATTAATGGTTAACTATAGATAAACATTTATCTTTTTAGTTAAATAAATTATAATAATAAATTAAAAATAATATTTATTTATGAAAAGGTTGTAAGTAGATTTGTATAAAAATACATTTACATACAACCTTTTCTTATCAAATAAGTTTAATAATTATTAGAAGATTTACTTAGATTCTTTTAATTTTCTCCATAAAGTACTTCTGCATATCCCAAGCTTATCAGCCACTATTTGTTTATTCCATTTACATTCATTTAAATAAGATAAAATAATTTCTCTTTCCATTACTTCAAGGGTATCTCTGTGTATCTTAATAATCTCCTTACTTTCTTTTTTGTCTTCTACAACATTATTTTCCATAACATCAGTTGTATTTTCTAAACAATTATAAATCAAATTATTATTATTATTTTCTTTGCCATAAAGAAGTACAAATCTATGAATAGTATTCTCTAATTCTCTAACATTACCTGGCCAATTATAATTTGTTAATATATCCAACTCATGTTTTTCTAAATATGGAATGTTTACTTTGTATTTTTTTGAATAGTAATTTAAAAAATGAATGGATAAAATCTCAATATCTCCCTTTCTATCAGAGAGAGTAGGTAAGTTCAAATTTAATATATTTAAACGATAATACAAGTCAGTTCTGAATTTATTATTGCGAGTTAATTTATTCATATCTTGATTTGTAGCTGCTATTATTCTAACATCAACTGAAATTATAGAATCTGAACCTATTCTATTAAATTCTTTTTCTTGTATTACCCTTAACAATTTACTCTGGAGAGAAATTGGTAGAGAATTAATTTCATCTAAAAAAATTGTTCCTGTGTGAGCTAGTTCAAATAAGCCTTTTTTTCCATTTTTTTTTGCACCTGAGAATGCTCCTTCTTCATAACCAAAAAATTCACTTTCAAGAAGATTTTCAGGAATTGCTCCACAATTTATAGGTACAAAAGGTCCATTTTTTCTGTTACTTTCATTATGTATACTTTGTGCTAATAATTCTTTTCCAGTACCACTATTTCCAGATATTAGAATGCTTGCATCTGTTGAAGCATAGATGCGTGCAGAATTAATAACATTTTTAATAGCATTACTTTTTCCTATTATATCATCAAAATTATACTTTGCTACAAATCCTTTAGCATTCAATTTTGACCTAATTTTCTGTTCTTGCTCTTGAATTTTTTCAACGTTATGGAAACGTAATATCTTTTTTGCAAAACCACTTTCATTAAGATTGGATTTTTCTATCAGAAAATTTGACTTATCAATTTTGATTATTTCTTTGTCCTTACCTTCTTTATTTAAAAAATCAGCTATTGTGTTGTTTATGTCAACAATTTTTTTATTAAACACCTGAACATTTTTAATACCTAAGATATCTTCTAAGGTTGAGTTAATCAGTACCACTTTATCACCATTAATTGCCATGACACCTTCTGATATATAGTTTACAATTAATTTTAGACTTTCTAATTGTTTTCTTTCTTTTTTTCTTACTTTAATTATAGAGAGAGCTTGTTTTATAGCTTCAATTACAGAAGTTTTACTTGATTTAACAAATACTACAGGCATTTTATTTGATGTACCACTTTCTAATGCAGCTATTCCTCCGCCCACCATTGCATCCATACCATCGAATTTTCCACAAATTACTTGGTTATGAATGTCATCTATAGTTTCAAAAGCATATATTTTAAGTTTATGTAGATTAAGGATATTTTTAATTATGTCAACTTTGTCTGTTATCAATTCTATTGTTTCTGAATGCATTATAATACCTATATTATCACCATATATCTTTGCAGAATTAACCGCATTTATAATATCAAAGTAATCAGGCTCCATTCTAATTATAACTGTATTTTTAAATATTTTACTTATGTGACTTGCCACACCACCTCTACTAATTATTACTTCAGGATATGAATACTCTGTAAAAAGATTGTTTAATTTACTTATTAAATAATCATTTATATTGTATCCCTCAATTACAGTTGGATATAAATTCATTTCATTAAGTATCTCAGATAATTGGGATTCAAATCCCTCATAAGGAGATAAAATCACCAAATCTTTTTCTAAATTGTTTGTTTCTGAATTAGTTATTTTCAATTTAATCACCTTCAAATCGTAATAATATGTCTAAATCAAGTCTTTAAAGTGTATCTATTAACAATCATTATATATATGTTTGTTTAATTATTCAACAAAATGTTTTATAAGATTATATAAATAAACATTATTGATTTATAACTATAATAAATATTAAACATAGAATACCCATTTGAATCTATTTCAAAGAGCTGGAATAGCATTGATGAGCAAGAAAACGATTTTTTAAAAAATTATTTGGCATACTTGTTGCTTATTATACTGTTGAAAGACTTAATTACATTTAGATAGGAGAAATATAATATGATTGATTTAAGAAGTGATACACTTACACAACCATCAGAAGAAATGTTAAAAATGATTCTTTTAGCACAAACTGGAGATGCGGGTAGAGAAGATGAGTATGGTAGAGGAGAAGATAAAACAGTTAATGAATTAGAAGATTTTGCAGCACAATTAACTGGAAAAGAATCTGCTGCATTTTTTCCTTCAGGAACATTGGCAAATACTACAGCAATCCTTACATATTGTAAGCCTGGAGATAAGGTACTTGTAGATGAAAAACAACATATTTTACTTAGCGAAAAAGTGGTTTTTGATTCACGTTTTGGACAGTTGTTGCCAATTAAATTTAAATTAGCAGAAGATGGTATTCCTGATAAAAGTGATATCATTAGACTAATTAAAACAAATAATATCAAATTGATAAGTATTGAAAATACACACAATTTTGCAGGTGGTAAATGTATACCTTTGGAAGATTTAAAAGAATTAAGAAAAGTATCTATAAAACATAATATTCCTATTCATATGGATGGAGCTAGACTATTTAATGCATCTATTGCAACAGGGGTTGATGTAAAAGATATTTGTAAGAATGTGGATTCAGTTATGTTTTGTATTTCTAAAGGTTTAGGTGGACCTATAGGTTCAATTTTATCTGGGAGTAAAGATTTCATAGGTGAAGCTAGAAAACTTAGAAAGCTATTAGGTGGTAATATGAGACAAGCTGGCATAATAGCTGCTACTGGAATCTATGCTCTAAAGCATAATGTAGAAAGATTAGCTATTGACCATAAAAATGCAAAATATTTAGCCGATAATTTAAAAGATATTAAGGATATAAATATAGACCATAATGTTCAAAGTAATATTGTCATTATAAATATAGGCAAATCTAGAGTAGCTCAAGAGGAGTTTTGTAATAAATTATTACAGAATGGTTTGAAGGTCACAGTATTGCCATCTGGAGAGATTAGATTAGTATTTTATAAAGGAATTACTACTGAAAATGTAAAGCAAGCTGTGAAAATCATAAAACAAGTTTTAAATGAAATATAAAAAGTTATAAAAAAGATTAGTGTTTATAAAAGTTATTAAAAAACGTATAAAGGGGTGGCAAGTTTTATGGAAAAGGTAGATAATAATAAAAAATATATTATTTTAGGTATACTATTTATTGCTTGGTTTGTAGGGTATTGTGATAAGATGGCAATTAATGTTGCTGCAATACCAATAAGTAAAGAGTATGGTCTAAATCCAACACAAGTGGGTTTTTTAATTAGTTCATTTTCTTTTGGTATGGCCATTATGTCCCTTTTTGGAGGATACTTTGCTGATAAATATGAATCTAAAAAATTGATTATAGTAATAGTATCTATATGGGCTATATTTTCTACACTTACAGGTATGTCATGGTCATTTGTTTCTCTTATGGTGATAAGGTTTATGTATGGATGTGCAGAAGGAATATTTCCACCAGCAAGTTCAGTTACAATAGCAGAGAATTTTAAAAAAGAGCAATTTGGAAGAGCAAAGTCTTTTCTTATATCAGCAGGTCAGTTAGGGACTGCTTTTGCGGGTTTAATTATAGCGTATTTGGCATTTTCTTATGGATGGAGAAAAGCATTTTTCATTTTTGCCATAGCTGACTTAATAATTGCTTTGTCTTTGTACTTATTAAATAAAAATGAAAAAAATACAGGTAAGAGTACACAAAAAACAAAATCAAAAAAAGTTCCTCTTAAAGAAGCTTTTAAAAATCCTATTGTGTGGAAGACACCAATTATTCAATTTGGCGTAGGATTTTTAATGTGGGGATTAAACTCTTGGTTGCCACAATACTGGGTGAATGTCAAACATTTAGATATTAAAACTATGGCTACTTATTCAATGATACCAGCACTTGCATCATTTGTTTTTGTAAATATATCAGGATGGATTATTGACAAATATTTTGTTGGACGTGAGAAAATAGCTATTATTGCTTCTCTAATCATAATGTGCATTTCTGTTTTCTTAATGTATAATACTGGAAGTATTGTTTTAGGATTTATATATCAAACGATTGCTAATTTGGGAGTATGTTGTCTGAGCCCAGCATTTTATACATTAGTGTTAAAATATGTTCGAAAGGATTTAGTTGGTACAGCAACTGGATTTATAGCTTTTGGGTCATCTGTTGCTGGAATTATTGCACCATTAATAATGGGTCTTTCAATTACTCTTCTTAAAGGGTCTTATATAGCAGTTTTCGGAATGATTATAGTTATACTTATATTATGTATATTTCTTGCAGCTACAATTAATACACGTGAACAAGCTGAAAAAAACATGAATGAGCAGAATTTGTAGTGAATAAGGTTTTTTAATATTTGGAATGAATAATATTTATAAAGGGAGTGTGTATTATGTATTATAATTTTGAAAGAATTGATGAAGTAGAATTTAAGAAAGAGCTTATTAAGGTTCGCAGAGACTTACATAAATATCCAGAATCAGCATGGACTGAGTATCGTACTACTGTAAAAATAATTGAAATGTTTGAAGAATTAAAAATTCCTTATATGTATGGAACTGAAATTCATTCACCTGAACATATGCTTGGAAAGCCTGATATAGATATTCAAGAAGAGTGTATTAAACGTGCTATCAAAGAAACTGGAAGAGAAGATTTAATCAATAAAATTGCTGGAGGATTTACAGGAGTAGTTGGTATTATTGAAGGAGAACAAGCTGGTCCTACTGTTGCAATTCGTTTTGATATTGATTGTAATGATTTGATAGAAAGTGACGAACCTGGACATGTTCCTGTAAAGGAAGGTTTCAATTCAGAGCATCATGGATGTATGCATGCCTGTGGTCATGATGCACATACTGCTATTGGATTTGGGACAGCAAAGATTTTATCAAAATACAAAGACAAGATTAAAGGAAAAGTTATGCTTATATTTCAACCTGCTGAAGAAGGTGGAAGAGGTGCAATTTCTTTAGTAGAAAAAGGAATTCTACATGAGGTTGATTACATATTTGGTGGTCATATTGCAAATGTAACAGGTAATTTAGGAGCAATAGCAGCTGGTAGTTATGGATATCTTGTTAGTAGTAAATTTGATGTCTGTTTTGAGGGAAAATCAGCTCATGCAGGTAATTGTCCAGAGGTTGGTCATAATGCCCTTGCTGCAGCAGCAACAGCAACACTAAATATGCTTGCTATACCTAGAACTGGAAAAGGTGCAAGTCGTATTAATATTGGAGTGTTGCAAGCAGGTACAGGGCGTAATGTTATCCCTGATAATGCTATTTTGAAAGCTGAAACAAGAGGTATTACAAATGAAATTAATGAATATATGCTTGAAAGTGCAATTAGAGTATGTGAATCTTCTGCATTAATGTATAAGTGTAAATATAGTCTAAATTTTAAAGGAAAATCTGCTGATTCTTATTGTGATAAAGATTTTGTAGAGTTTGTAGCAAAATCAGGTAAATGTATTGATGGGATTAGAGAAATAGTTGATTATGCTGATTTGGGTGCAGGAGAAGATTTTACATTTATGATGAATGATGTTCATAAGCATGGTGGAAAAGCGACATATCTTCTACTTGATGCTGAATTAACTGAAAAACATCATAATAGAAATTTTGATTATAATGAGGATATTATACCAATCTCTGCCATGTTATACTCTAAAGTTGTTTTAGATATCTCATCCAACTATTAAAGTTGTTATAAAAAATTAAGATAAATATAAAATGGGGGCATATCAAACAGAGATTAGCCCCTATTTATATGTAAATGTTGATAAACTTAATTTTACATATATAGAAATATACATAAAAAAAGATGAGCTTCTGCTCATCTCAAAGGGGTTAGATTATTCTTACTTTGGGGAAAGTAGAATAAAGGTAAAAGTTAACTAACGTTAACTTTGTCTTTTTTGCATATCACTACTGAGCATAAAAAAATCAGAAAACCATAGCCTTCTGAACTAACTTTAAATATGTACTTTATACCCAATATGTAATTTATGAGTTAATTTTAACTCTTATAATAAAAATTGTCAATAATATATCAAAAAAACATTTTTTAAATTTATATAATTAAACAGATTTATGTTTCTATATAGATGATATGATACAATAACTATGGAATTTATTTTTATGTATTTAACTTACAGTAAAAATAATAAATTTAAAGTGTATGAATAGTTACTTTTTAAGAGGGAAAATATGAAAACATCAATTTTAATAGCATTAATAGAAAAAACAAGTCTTATTGTTGTATTATTTCTTCTGATAACAAAGTCAAAAACGTTTAAGCAAATATTTCAAAAAGAAGAATACAGTTTTAATGATTTGGTATGTATAGCATTAGTTTTTACCTTTTTGGCTATATTTGGTACTTATAATGGTATAAATTATATGGGTTCAATAGTAAATACCAGAATAATATCTATAGTATCAGGAGGTGTTTTATTTGGACCAATGGTAGGTATTACAGCAGGGGTTCTTTCTGGTATTCATAGATACTTTATGGATATTGGAGGTATAACATCTGTCCCATGTCTTTTATCAAGTATCCTAGCAGGTGTATTGTCTGGATTTCTATACAAGAGGATACCAAAACAACATAGAGTAATATATGGCATACTGGTAGGTATGGTTTCTGAAAGTTTTACTATACTACTTATATATTTAATATCGCATCCACATTCTTTAGCGATTCAAATAATTGGTGGAATATATTTGCCTTTAATTGTTGGACAGATTGGAATAGGATTTGTTATATCCATAGTTGAGGGGATTGAAAAAGATAAAAAGGATATAGAAGCAAGAAATAAAGCAGAAATAAAGGCACTTCAAAGACAGATTAATCCTCATTTTTTATTTAATTCCTTAAACACAATAGCTTCATTTATAAGATTCAGTCCAGATAAAGCCAGAGAACTAATAATAAATTTATCAACTTATTTAAGATATAATCTGGAATATAGTGATAATTTAATAGATATAAATAAAGAAGTTGAGCAGGTCAAATCTTTTGTAGAGATAGAAAAGGCTAGATTTGGAGAATTATTAACTGTATCTTATGATATAGATGATGTAAATATAAAGATTCCAAGTTTGATTATACAACCATTGGTGGAAAATGCAATAATACATGGGATTTTAGAAAGTGGTAGAGCTGGTACAGTAAAAATATCTATAAAAAAATTACAATATTCATTAGAAAATACTGTAAGAATATCAATTGAAGATGATGGTATAGGTATAAGTGAGGAAATCATAAATAATGTATATCAAGATAATATGCCTGAAAATAAGATTGGGCTTTATAATGTGCATTTAAGACTCAAATTAATGTATGGAAATGGGCTTAATATGAGAAGAACTGACAATGGGACTTTGATAGTATTTTATGTAAAGGAGTAGTAGGATGAGAGCTATAATAGTGGAAGATGAGTTTCCAGCAAGAAAGGAATTGAGATATTTTATTGAAAATAAAAGTAGCATTGAGGTAGTGAGTGAATTTACTAATGGTATAGAGGTGTTAGATTTTATTCAGGAAAATAAAATAGATGTAATTTTCTTGGATATAAATATACCTCATCTTGATGGTATATTGCTTGCAAAAACATTGAATCAATTTAAATCGAGACCTAAAATTATTTTTATAACAGCGTATGAAAATTATGCAGTTGATGCTTTTTCTTTGGGTGTATTTGATTATGTGCTTAAGCCATATTCTGAAGAGCGAATAATTTCTATGCTGAATAAGTTAGAAAAAAGTGAAATGAATAGTTCTGAACTATCTAATGATAATAATAATTTATCCAATGACAGGAAAGACATAATAAATCAAAATATAGAAGAAATAACACATAAAATTAGTCTTTGGAAAGGTGACAAACTGGTTGTAATAGATATTGATGATATATATTATTGTGAAGCCAATGAAAGGCAGACATTCATATATACAGAGAAAGAAAAGTTTATATTAAAAGAAGGAATTTCAGAAGTAGAAACTATGATAAATGATAAAGCTTTTTTTAGAACACATAGGTCTTATATCGTAAATTTAAGCAAAGTAAAAGAAATTATACCATGGTTTAATAATACATACATATTAAAATTAAAAAATAGTGATTATGAGGTAACTGTAAGTAGAAGCAAAGTAAAAGAATTTAGGTTATTGATGCATATATAAAGTCATTTCATGTACTTAAATATGCACTTAATGTAATTAACATTTATATTAGCATAAAAAAGTATTACTATTTGAACTGGAAATAGTTTTCTTAAACTTATAAAAATTTATAAAGCAATTATACAAAAAACTAAGGGGATGAATTTATGGTAAGTTTTTTAGGTTCAATAGTAGTACTTATAGCAGGGTATTTTATCTATGGTACATTTGTAGAAAAGGTTTTTGGAATCAATGATAAAAATCAAACTCCAGCTATAGCTTGTAGAGATGGAGTAGATTATGTTCCAATGAAATGGAAGAGAATCTTTTTAATTCAATTTTTAAATATCGCAGGATTAGGACCTATATTTGGTGCTATACAAGGAGCATTATTTGGACCATCAGCATTTTTATGGATTGTATTTGGAACAATATTTGCAGGTGGAGTACATGATTTTGCTTCTGGATATTTATCAATGAAGAATAAAGGTACATCTGCATCAGAGCTGGTAGGTCTTTATTTAGGTAATGGTGCAAAAATAGCAATGAGAATATTTAGTGTTATTCTTTTAGTACTGGTTGGAGTTGTGTTTGTAACAGGTCCAGCAGGATTATTAAAAACATTGACAGGTATAAATACGCAAATATGGGTTGGGGTGATAATTCTTTATTATATTATGGCTACTGTTTTACCAATAGACAAATTAATTGGTAAAATATATCCTGTATTTGGAGCTGCTTTGTTAATTATGGCAGTAGGTGTAGCAGGAGGATTAATAATAAAGGGATATAACATACCAAATATAAATTTACAAAATATGAATCCAAATGGAACACCTTTATTTCCATACTTATTTATAACAATAGCATGTGGAGCAATATCAGGTTTCCATGCAACACAATCACCACTTATGGCAAGATGTGTTGAAAAAGAGAGTGAAGCAAGACCTGTATTTTATGGGTCAATGGTTGCAGAAGGTATAATAGCTTTAGTTTGGGCAGCAGCAGCTATGTCATATTTCCATGGTATACCTCAACTTAATGTAATATTTAATGATGGTGGAGCAGCAACAGTTGTAAATACAGTGTCTGTTGGATTGATGGGTCCTATTGGAGGGGCTTTGGCTATACTTGGAGTTGTAGCATGTCCTATAACTTCTGGAGATACAGCATTTAGAAGTGCTAGATTAACAATAGCAGATGCAATGAATTATAATCAAGATGCAGTTAAAAATAGATTTTTAATAGCTTTACCATTGTTTGCAGTTGGTGTTGCTCTTACATTTATAGATTTTAATATAATTTGGAGATATTTCTCTTGGGCAAATCAGACACTGGCTATGATAATGTTGTGGACTGGTTCTGCATATTTGGTTAAAGCAAATAAAAATCATTATATAACTACATTACCAGCACTTTTTATGACTGTAGTTACATTTAGTTACATAATGCAGGCAAAAGAAGGTTTTAGATTGCCAGTTAATATATCTAATGGAATAGGTATTGTTGTTGCAATAATCCTGGGACTTTTATTCTTTAAAAAGGCTAAAGATATCAAAGAACAAAATAGTCATAAATTGGCAAGTTAGAGAAATGTTTATTATAAAAAATTAAAAATTTATATTTAAATTATGTTCAAAAAATTGTAGGTAAATTTAAAATTTACCTACAATTTTTTTTATCAAATCTTATTTTTTACTGTATGTTTAATTTAGTTTTCCACATACTATTTTTATGATATAAATATGAAAATAGAGGTGTTGAAAATGGATACTAAAAAATATAAAGATAGATTATTAAAGGAAAAAGAAAAATTAACTAATTTAGTAGTAGATATGAAAGACAATACTTTATTTGGAGATACGACTAAACATACAAGCGAAAAGTATTCATCAGGAGAGCTATCTAGTTATGATAATCATATAGGAGATATGGGAACAGATGTATATATGCAAAATATGCAAAATAGCTTAATAAATCATGAAGAAGGAAGAATGTATCAAATAGATTTAGCCTTATCTAAAATAGAAGATGGAACGTATGGGATTTGTGACTTATGTCATAAAAAAATAGATTTAGAAAGATTGGATATATTACCAGATACAAATTTATGTAATAGTTGTGCTAATAAGAATGATGATTTATTAGGAGATGCAAGTGAAAATCCTGAAGTTGAAAATACTAATTTTTATTCTGAATACTTGACTGATTTGACTGATTTAAATAAAAATGAATTATTGAAAGACTAAAAACTGACATCACATATTATTCAAGTGAATTGGAAAAGAGGTAATGACATGAAAAAGGTAATATGGGGTATATGTATATGTTTATTATCACTAGTAGGTGTGTATACATATAATCATAATCAAGATAACTTAAAAGAAACTTATAGTTTGAGTGATAGTAAAATCAGTGATTATGAAGATGTGATAATAAAAAAAGGAAATGATGATGAAAAGGTTATAGCTTTGACCTTTGATGATGGTCCAGATGAGGTCTTTACACCACAAGTACTTGATATACTAAAGAAAAATGATGTGAAGGCAACTTTTTTTGTGGTTGGAGAAAAGGTAGAATATAATAAAGAATTATTAAAAAGACAGTATGATGAGGGACACGAGATAGGGAATCATACGTTCACACATATAAATGTTGCAAAAAATAGTTATGGTAAGGTAGAAAAAGAAATAACAGACACACAAAATGCTGTAAAAAATGTAATTGGAGTAGAACCCAAAATATTTAGACCTCCATATAGAGCCATGAGTAAGAGTGTTTGTGATATTATAGTTTCTAAGCGTATGAACATAATTCTATGGTCAAACTTAGACCCTAGAGATTGGTCTAATCCTGGGGTGGGAAGTATTATAAATACTATTCTTACAAAAGTTCAAAATGGTAATATAATACTTTTACATGATTATAATAATAAAAGAAATGATAAGTCACAAACTATACAAGCCTTAGAAGTAGTAATACCTAAATTAAAAGAAAAAGGATATAAATTTGTAACAATATCAGAACTTATAGCTCACTTAGATAAAAATGAACAAGTACAAAAATAAAAAATACTTATTAAAATATTAATGATGTTTGTATTGCAAATTTACAAGCATCATTAATATTTTAAGATAGTTGCTCTTTGGAGTATTTTTTTTGTATAATAGTAATAGCGTGTTTCAAATAAAATTGATTTTTAAATAATTTATAGGGGGAAAAATAATTGCTATATGTATTAATAATAATTCTACTTATAGGATTAGACCAACTGTCTAAAATATGGGTATTGAATAATTTGGTAGATGTATCAACAATACCAATAATAAATAATGTATTTCATTTAACTTATGTAGAAAATAGAGGTGCAGCATTTGGATTACTACAAAATAACCAATGGATATTTATAATAGTTGCATTACTTGCAACAGTATTTGGATTATATTATCTTAATACAAGAAAAGTACATATATTTGGTAAGCTGGGTATTATATTAATAATATCAGGAGCATTAGGAAATCTAGTTGATAGAGTTAGACTGGGTTTTGTAGTAGATTATTTTGACTTTAGGATTATATGGGAATATGTATTTAATATAGCAGATGTATTTGTAGTTGTAGGAACTGTATTTTTATGCATATATGTTTTATTTTTTGAAAGTAAAAGTAGGTGATTTAATGGATGAAGTAAAAGAGTTTTTGGTACTTGAAGAAGAAGAAGAGATTAGACTTGATGTTTATCTAGCAGAGCAACTAGTTGATATGTCACGAAGTTATATACAAAAAATTATAAAAGATGGTAAAGTAAAGGTTAATGATAAGGTAGAAAAGGCTAAGTATCTAGTTAAAGAAGACGATAATATTGTTATAGAGATACCAGAACCTAAAGTTTTAGAAGTTGTAGCTCAAGATATTCCAATAGATATTGTATATGAAGATGATGATGTTTTGATAATAAACAAACCTCAAGACATGGTTGTTCATCCGGCTCCTGGAAATTATGAAAATACATTGGTAAATGGGATTTTATACCATTGTAAAGATAAATTATCATCAATAAATGGTGTTATTAGACCAGGTATAGTTCATAGGATAGACAAAGATACTTCTGGTCTTCTTATGATAGCTAAGAATAATTATGCACATAATTTTTTAGCAGAACAATTAAAGGAACATACTATAACTAGAGAGTATGAATTTATATGTTATGGTGTGGTTAAAGAAGATAAAATAACTGTAGACAAGCCTATAGGAAGAAACCCTAAAGATAGGCTAAAAATGGCTATAGTAAAAGATGGTAGAAATGCAACTACGCATTTTGAAGTAGTAGAAAGATTTGATAAATTTACTCATATGAGGGCTAGACTTGAAACTGGTAGAACTCATCAAATAAGAGTTCATGCTTTATCTATAAATCACCCGCTTTTAGGTGATAGTGTATATGGTCCAAAAGAAAATAAATTTAAATTAAAAGGACAAACTTTACATGCCAAGAAGTTAGGATTTATACATCCTACTACAAAGGAGTATATTGAATTTAATTCAGAATTACCCGAGTATTTCAAGGAAGTTATTAGAAAAATTAAATAAGAGTTTGTGTGGTACTATAAATCATTTATTTGTTTTTGTATAAGTGATAAATTTAGTGAAATTTAACTAAAATATTTTATATTAAAGTATTTTGCTTAAAAAAGCTTGAAAAATTTGAAATATAAATATATAATTTGAGTTAATGGATTATAAAAATTATCTTTAAACGATACAGAGATATCGTAAGACAATTGCTAAATTAGACTGTATATTTTTATATAAGAGCTTCTTGTCTTGTGATGAGGAGTTTTTTGTTGTTTAAATTGAAATTTTAATTAAGAATAAAATTATAAAAATTAAAAGAAAGGAGTAGACTTGTCAAAAATATATATTATATATTTGACAATAATTATGATATGGTAGAAAAAGCTCAATTAATGGATGAAAAAGCAATAGTAAGAGCAATTACTAGGATAAGTCATGAAATAATTGAAAGAAATAAAGGTGTAGAAAATCTAGTTTTAGTTGGAATAAAAACCAGAGGTGTACCAATTGCAAATAGAATTTCTAAAAGAATAGAACAAATAGAAGGAACAAAAGTGGATACAGGAGATATTGATATAACCTTGTATAGAGATGATTTGGAAAAAATTGATGTGGAACCTGTAGTTAAGGGAACGTATTTAGATTTTAATGTAAATGATAAGACTGTGGTTCTAGTTGATGATGTTTTGTATACAGGAAGAACTGTGAGAGCAGCGCTGGATGCTATTATTGATATAGGAAGACCTAAGTCAATACAATTGGCAGTATTAGTGGATAGAGGACATAGAGAGTTGCCTATAAGAGCAGATTATGTAGGAAAAAATGTACCTACTTCTAGACATGAAATTATATCTGTTAGTTTACTAGAAATTGATGGAGAAGATTCAGTTACAATCAAAGAATAATAATTTTAATATATTGTATAAAAGCTTAGCATTGAATAGTCAGGGAGGAGGATAAAGCTTACATAGAGTGCACAAAATAAATATTATAATTTTATGTATGTGTGTCTTAATGTAGTCTTTATTCTCCTTTATTTGAGTTTTTAATGTCGTAAAATGTAAAAAAAGATAAGTTTTATGATAAGTATATAGAGATTAAAAAATAGAATCTAGGGAATGATAATTAATTAAAAGATATTAATTAAACAGAGGATTTATTTATATATAATAATTTTGGAGGTTTTTATGAAAAAAACGATAATGTCTTTACAACATCTATTAGCCATGTTTGGAGCGACGGTATTAGTTCCCATTTTGACAGGCTTCAATCCGTCAGTTGCGATTTTCTGTGCTGGTGTTGGTACATTGATATTTCATTTTTGTACAGAGGGAAAAGTACCTGCCTTTTTAGGTTCAAGTTTTGCATTTATACCAGTTATACTGGCTGCTAAAGAGGCATATGGTGGAGACTTAGCATATGCTCAAGGTGGTATAATAGTAGCAGGATTAATTTATATTATAATGTCAATTATAGTAAAAGTAGTTGGAGTAAATAAAATTAAATTGTATTTTCCAGCACAAGTTACAGGAGCTATGATAGTAGTTATAGGATTAAATTTATTGCCAACAGCTTTTAGTATGGCTTCAGCAAATTTTGTAATAGCATTTATAACTTTAGCAATAGCAATTTTAACTAATAAATTTGGTAGAGGATTTATAAAGCAATTAGGAATATTAATAGCTGTTTTTTCTGGCTATATAATATGTTTAATATTAAATTTAGTAGATGTAACTACAATTACAGAAGCAAGTTTATTTGCAATACCTAATTTTACAATACCTAAGTTTAGCCTGGGAGCAATTGTAATTATATCTCCAGTTGTATTAGCTGTATTTATGGAACATATAGGAGATATGACTACTAATGGAGCTGTAGTTGGTAAAAACTTTATAGAAAATCCAGGTTTAAACAGAACTTTACTTGGAGATGGATTTGCAACTATAGTTGCAGGTTGTTTAGGTGGACCAGCTAATACAACTTATGGAGAAAATACAGCTGTACTTGCTATAACTAAAAACTATGACCCTTCAATACTTAGACGTACAGCAGTCTTTGCTATATTACTTGCTTGTGTAGGTAAGTTTGGAGGATTTCTTCAAAGTATACCAAGCTCAGTTATGGGTGGAATTAGTATAATGCTATTTTCAATGATAACTTATGTGGGATTAAAAACTATAAGAGATAGTTCTTGTGTAGAAAGTAAAATCAATTTGTTAATAATAGCAGTTATATTACTAATAGGTCTTGGAACAACATACCTGTCTAATAAAGGTATATCCATAGGGATACCAATAACAAGTACAGTAAAGATAACAGGTCTTAGCTTAGCTGCAATTGTTGGAATTGTATTAAATAGAATTTTAAATAATAAGGATTTTAAAGTTGAAGAATAGTAAATAATGACTTGTGTAATTTTAAATAATTAAATTTATATAGACATTTGTAATTAATGTTGATATAATGGTTAAAAATAAATGAAAGAAAGGGCAAGGTAACTGGGACAATGAGAATATAATCTATTTTTTATAATTTAAAGTATTGTAATTTTTGAAAAGCCTATTTTGGTGGCTTTATTTACGATGCTTAAATTAAGGAGAGTAGATTATAGTCTATACGTTTGTTTGTTATGCCTATTTATGCAAATCTCTCCTTATATTTAAGTGTGTTAAGGAGGGATTTTTTTATGTTGTTAGTAAAAGTAGAAAATTTAAAGAAATATTATTCTGATAGATTAATTTTAGATATAGATAGGTTTGAAGTGTCAGAAGGTGAGAAAATAGGTCTAGTTGGTTCAAATGGTCAAGGAAAAACAACTTTATTAAAGGCAATATTAGGTGAAATAGAAATAGATGAAGGTCATATTCATCTTACAGATAGCTATTCTTATATAAGTCAAAGTGAGAATAACATTGAAATGTGTAGTAATAGTAAAGAAAAGAGTATTTTAAATGCTCCAGATAGATTTGAAGAGTACTTATCAGGAGGTGAAAAAATCAAGCTAAAGATAGCAGATGCGCTAAGTGATAAGAAAAGTATATTAATAGCTGATGAACCAACTTCAAACTTAGATAAAAAAAGTATTGGTATTTTAGAAAATATGTTTAAAAGGTATGAAGGTGCATTATTATTAATATCTCATGACAGACGTTTCTTAGATGAGTTATGTACAACTATAGTGGAGTTAGAGGATGGAAAATTAAAAGCTTACAAAGGTAATTACACTGATTATTTAATGCAAAAAGATGAAGAAGTAAAAAGAGCTGATTTTGAGTATCAGGAATATGTTAAAGAGAAAAAAAGACTTGAAAAAGCTCTTTTATACAAAAAAGCTTTAAGTGATGGTGTAAGAAAAACTCCAAAACGAATGGGCAACTCAGAGGCCAGATTACACAAAATGGGTGGGCAAACTAATAAGAAAAAATTAGACTCAAATGTGAAGGCTATAAAAAGTAGAATTGATAATCTTGAGATAAAGAATAAACCTAAGGTCTCCACTGAAATGAAGATTAAGATTCAAGATGGTATGGAGATAATTAGCAAAAACTTAGTAGAGATAAAAGATATGACTTTAAATCTAGGAAATAAATGCCTACTAGATAATGTTTCTTTTAAAATAAAAAGAGGCAAAAAAATAGCTTTATTAGGTGAGAATGGATGTGGAAAAAGTACTCTGATAAAAGAAATATTAAGTAATAAAAATGACTGTATAAAAATAAATAACAAGGTAAATATAGGTTATTTCGACCAACATCAAAATATCTTAGATGAAGAAAATAGTGTTTTATACAACGTTAAGGTTAATAGTTCATTTGATGAGTCTTTTATAAGAATAAATTTAAATTTATTTGGATTTAATGGTGATGATGTCTACAAAAAGGTAAAAGTACTAAGTGGTGGAGAAAAAGTAAAAGTAGCACTATGTAAAATAATATTGGAAGATAACAACTTTTTAGTGTTTGATGAACCAACAAACTACTTAGATATAAAATCTATGGAAGCACTAGAAAAGGCATTGATAAATACTGATAAAACTATGCTTATAGTATCTCATGATAGAATATTTACATCACATATTTGTAACTATATTATGGAAATAAAAAATAATAAAATAAGAGAGTTTGATTGTTCTTATGATGAATATATAATCAATAGAAATAAAAAAACTCCGAGTAGAGAAAGTAAAACTAAAAAAGAAAATCTTTTAGTATTAGAAAATAGACTTACAAATATTATCTCTATGTTGTCTATAGAAAAAGATAATATAAAGAAAGAACATTATGAATCAGAATATAATGAGCTGTTAAAGCAAATCAGTGAAATAAAAAATAGTTTGTTAGAAGATTAAATGTATCTTCATCATTTTAGCAATGAAAAAGAGGCTATCCCTATTTTGAGATAGCCTTTTTTCATTTGACAGACAATGTATAATTATTTGATATCAAATCTTGTATTTAATTTAAAATTTATTCTGATTTAACTTTAAGCTTGGCTACCATTTCTTCTTCAGGAGTAACATAAATAGTACTATTAGTCTCATAAATAACCATCCCTGGTTTAGAACCACTAGGTTTTTTTACATTTTTTCTTTTAGTATAGTCTATAGGTACCTGAGAAGAAAGCTTTGACTTACTAAAAAATGCTGCTAGCATTGCCCCTTCAAATATAGTGTTATCAGGAACTTCTTTACCAGCACATTTTATTATTACATGAGAGCCAGGAATATTCTTTGTGTGCATCCACAAGTCATCATTATCAGCAAGTCTTAGTGTAAGATAGTCATTCTGTTTATTATTTTTACCAACTAAAATCTTAAATCCATCAGAAGAAATAAACTCATGAGGTTTTGTAGAAGGAATAGTATCTTTTTTACTGTTCTTCTTTTGAGCCTTGATATAACCAACCTTAGCAAGCTCTTCTTTTATATCTTGTAATTCAGCTAAATTTTCGCAGTTTTCAATACTTAAAATTATATTTTCCAAGTAATCTATTTCTTCCTTATTTAATGAAATCTGATGAGATATTTCAACTTTAGCATGTTTCATTTTATTATACTTTTTAAAATATTTCTGAGCATTTTCAGATGGTGTCAGGTTTTTATTTAATTCTATAGTTACATTCTTACAATTTTCATCATAAAAATTAGCAACTTCAATACTCTCCATACCTTTTTCTACCATATAGATATATGAAGTAATCAACTCTCCTTTTACCTTGTAAATATCTGCATTTTCAGACTCTGATAATTCTTCCTCTTGTTTTTTTAGTTTATTATAAAGTCTATCGAGTTTAACTGATATACTCTTCTTTAAGTCAGATGAACGTTGATTAATTCTATCCTTAATATCTTTAGTTCTATAAAAATCTTCTAGAATACGAGACATACTATCTTTATTGATATATGATAAATCACTAAATAATGTAAGATTTACACAACTGAAATCTACTACTTTATCCACTTTTTTATCTATAACAATACAAGGAGAGTATTTGCTAGCATTTATAGCACTGAACAAACTACAAAATTCTTTGTATAAAGAATCAAACTGTTCACTAGTTACATCCTTTATAGAAGTATTTTGATTTATATTTGCTCGGCAACAGATTTCTTTTGCTATAGTAGGGCTTATGCCTAGAAATTTAGAATATATAGACTTAAAAATAGGTCCTTCAAATTCATTCAAGTTATTAATAAACAAATCTTTAGATATACTCTCAAGAGGGTTAAGTTTATCTTGTTTTGGTGGCAACGAATAGCTATGAGCAGGTAAAACCTGACGCACTCTACTTATGCTAAAAGGTACTCTTTTTATTGAATCTATAATTTTGTCATCTTCATCATGAGTTATTATTATGTTGCTGTGTCTTCCCATAATTTCAATCATAATATTTTTAGTTGTCTTTTCTTTTAGTTCATCCAAAGATTCAATACTTATCTTTATTATTCTTTCAAAACCTATTTGAGAAATTTCTACTATGTTACCACCTTGTATGTATTTTCTAAGTAACATACAAAACATAGGTGCTTTTAGAGGGTTTTCTTTTTGATAATTACTTGTAAGATAGACTCTAGGATTTGAAGCACTTGCACTTAAGACCAATCTAAAATTTTCTTTATTATTTCTTATATTAAAAATTACCTCATCGTCTTCAGGTTGATGTATTTTATCTATTTTACCACCTGTAAGTTTTGATGATAATTCATCTACTATTGAATGTATAACTAATCCATCTAATGCCATATATAGCACCCCTTTCTTTGACCAAAATAGTCAGTAAATTAATTATACACATAATATATGCTTTGTGACTAGGGGAAATTTAAACAAGATAGTAATATTTAAATTGAATAATTATTTATGCTTATTATGAAAGGAAATACTATATTTTAAAATTAATAATTTAAAGTTGATTAAATGTAAAATAAATATAGTATAATTATTGTGTAAAGTATAAGTTATTATATATAAGCTTTAAAAAATAAATCAATTTTAAAGTGTAATAGTATATAAATTATGAAAGAAGGTTGAAAAAATGAAATTTATTGATTTAAGAAGTGATACTGTTACTATGCCTACTGATGAAATGAGAGAAGCTATGGCAAAGGCTCCTGTTGGAGATTCAATCTTTAGGGATGACCCAACTGTAAATAAACTTGAAGAATTAGCAGCAGCTAAAGTTGGAAAAGAAGATGCTATTTTTCTTCCAAGTGGAACTTTTGGAAATCAACTAGCTTTATTTACTCACTGTCTAAGAGGACAAGAAATCATTATTGGTAAAGGTTATCATATTGTAACTCATGAAGTTGGAGCACCTGCTGTAATAGCTGGAGTTCAACTTAGAACTATAGATGAAGATGAAAATGGAGCTCTTAATCCTGAACTTGTTGAAAAGGCAATTAGAAGAGATGACATACATGAACCACAAACAGGTCTTATATGTGTGGAAAATGCGTATTCAGGCGGAACTGTTGTGAGCCTTGAAAATTTAAAAGAGATTAAAAAGATAGCTGAGAAACACAACTTACCAGTACATCTTGATGGAGCAAGATTATTTAATGCTGCCTTAACTTTAGGTATAGAAGCTAAAGAAATGGCAAAGTATTGTGATAGTGTTATGTTCTGTGTATCAAAAGGTTTAGCTGCACCAATGGGCTCTATACTTGCTGGAAGTAAAGAATTCATAGCAAAAGCTAGAAGAAAGCAAAAAGTTATGGGTGGTGGAATGAGACAAGTTGGTATAGTTGCAGCTGCTGGTATCATTGCCATTGAAAAAATGACATTAAGATTAAATGAAGACCACGAAAATGCAAAGTATTTAGCCTGTGAATTAAATAAAATAGATGGCATTGAAGTAAACAACATTAATCCAGATATAAGCATGGTATTCTTTAAAATGAGTGAAGATGTTATAAAAGAGGATGTTTTAATAAAAGAACTTTTTGACAGAAATATAAAAATTAATAAAATGGAAAATGGTGAGTATAGATTTGTAACTCATGTAGATATTACGAAAGAAGATTTAGACTATGTTTTAAAAACACTTAAAGAGTTAATAGGTGTATGTTAATATAAATCTAAAAAAGAGAATTATAGATAGTTATTAGAAATTTAATTATAAAATTCATAGATAGTTTAAATAAAACATACATAAAATTCATATAGAAATATTATTATATAAACATAGAAAGAACTAGCTTAAAAACATAATATAATTACCCTAATTGTAATGGCAACTCTCCCTCACATCCTCAAATTATAGTTGTCATTACAAAACTTTTCCCATAAATTATAAGTTTATGGGAATTTTTTTATGTTATAATAGTTTAAGTGTTAATTTACAAAGGAGCGATACTTATGAAATTTTGGAAACTACATGGAATAGGTAATGATTTTATTGCAGTAGATGGAAGATTCGACAATATAGATTCATCAAATTATACTGCTTTAGCAAAAAAAGTATGCCATAGAAGATTTTCTGTAGGAGCGGATGGCTTATTAGTCGTAAAAGATTCAAAAGTTGCAGATGTAGAAATGGTATATTACAATTCTGATGGCTCAAGAGCAGCCATGTGTGGAAATGGTCTTAGATGTTTTTGTAAATTTGTTTATGATAATGGAATAGTAAAAAAAGAAAATTTTACAGTAGATACATTGGATGGCATTAAAGATATAAAAATAAATCTTACAAATGGTGAAATAAATTCCATAAGAGTTAATATGGGAAAAGGAAGTTTTATAGCTAAAGATGTTCCAGTATCTACAGATAGAGAGCGTTTTGTACAAGAAAGTATAAAAGTTCTAGATAGGGATTTTATGCTTACTTCTATGTTGATGGGGGTTCCCCATACAGTAGTTATAGTAGATGAGCTAGATGTAGATGATGTTTGTAAATATGGAAAAGAGATTGAAAATAATAAAATATTTCCTGAAAAAACGAATGTAAATTTTGTAAAGGTAGAAGATAAGTATAATATACATGTTTACACTTGGGAGAGAGGTTGTGGATATACTTTAGGATGTGGGACTGGTATGACTGCATCAGCAATAGTATGCAATTTACTTAACATGGTAGAAAGTAGAGTAAATGTAACTTCTCAAGGAGGAACAGTTAAAATAGATGTAGGAGAGTTCTCTTATATGACAGGTCCAGCAGTAAAAATATGTGAAGGTGTTTTGGAGGATTAATTAATGGCTATAAGTATGACTGGTTTTGGAAGAGGGGAATACAAAGATGACAATTATTATTTTTTAGTGGAATGTAAAACAATAAATCATAAGTATTCAGATATAAATATACGTCTTCCAAGAAAAATTTCATTTTTAGAGGATAAAGTTAGAAATTTAGTAAAAAATTATGTAAAAAGAGGAAGAGTAGATTTATACATAAAATTTGACTTATTAGGCAAAGAAGATGTAAACTTAAACTTTGATGAAGGACTAGCTTCTCAATATATAGAGATACTAAAAGGAATAAAAAATAAATTCGATATTATAGATGATATTAGTGTTATGAATGTTGCAAGGTTTCCTGATATTGTAAAAATAGAAGAAAAAGAAGATGATGAAGATTTATTATGGTCAATGTTGAATCAAGCTGTTGAAGATGCATTAATAAAATTAAAAGAAATGAGAAGCGAAGAAGGTAAAAAATTAGCAGAAGATATTACTATGAGATGTGATTTATTAAAAACTCATATAGAAGAAATTGAAAAATATTCAAGTAGTGTTGTAGAAGATTATAGAGAAAAATTGAATTTGAGAATAAGTGAATTATTGGATGACCCAAGCATAATGGATGAGAATAGATTAGCACAAGAAGTTGCAATATATGCAGATAAAAGCAGTATAACAGAAGAAATAGTTAGATTTAAAAGTCATATAGGTCAACTTAAAAACACTATATTTAAAGATGATTCTATAGGTAGAAAAATAGATTTCTTAATACAAGAGATGAACAGAGAGACTAATACTATAGGCTCAAAGTCATCTGATATAAATATAACTAATTTAGTAGTGGAAGTAAAAAGTGAATTAGAAAAAATAAGAGAACAAATACAAAATATAGAGTAAGAATACAATATTAGAAGGGGAATGCTTAAATGTTTGCGAAAAAAGGATTATTGCTAGTTGTATCAGGACCATCAGGTGCAGGAAAAGGTACTATTTGCAAAGAACTACTTAAAGAAAATGATACAATAAAACTTTCTGTATCAGCTACTACAAGAAAACCAAGGACTGGAGAAGTTGATGGAGTAAATTATTTTTTCATAAGTAAGGAAAAATTTGAAGAAATGATAAAAAAAGGTGAGTTTTTGGAGTATGCTCAAATTTATGATAACTTTTATGGAACTCCAAAAGCAGCAATAATGGAATGTTTAGAAAAAGGGCAGGATGTGCTATTAGAGATTGAAATGCAAGGAGCAAAACAAATAAAAGAAGTTTGCCCAGAGGGAGTATTTATATTTGTACTACCACCATCACTTGAAGAACTAAAAAATAGAATTGTTGGAAGAGGTACAGAAACAGAATCTGAAATAGAAAAGAGATTTAGTTGTGCATATGAAGAGATTAAAATGATTAAGGATTATGATTATTTTATATTTAATGAAGATGTAAAAACATCTGCTAAAGAAATAGAAGGTATAATATCATCTGAAAAGAATAAAGTTAGCAGATATAAAAATATTATAATAGAGAAATTCAAGGAGGAATTATAATTATGTTAAAACCATCTATCAATGAGGTACTAGAAAAAATAGACAACAGATACTATTTAGTAGGGACTGTTTCAAAGAGAGCAAGAAAATTAATTGATGGAGAAGAACCATACGTTTCAAATAAAGCTAAAGAGAAGCCTGTATGTGTAGCTACTAAGGAAGTTGCAAGTGGAAAAATAACATATAGATTGTTAACAGAAGAAGAAATCGAGATAGAAGAAGCTAGACACCACGCTGAGCAACACAAACAAATTTCAGAAGAGGAGTAAGGTCATGCTAAAAGATAAAACTGTTGTAATTGGCATAAGCGGCGGAATAGCTGCATATAAAGCTTGTGATGTTGTAAGTAAGTTAAAAAAACTAAATGCAAATATCCATGTTATAATGACAAAATCGGCAACAGAATTTGTTAAACCACTTACACTTCAATCGCTAAGTCAAAATTATGTAGTAGAAGATATGTTTGAAGAACCAAAGACTTGGGAAGTTGAGCATATATCATTAGCAAAAAAGGCAGATTTATTCTTAATAGTGCCAGCAAGTGCAAATATTATAGGAAAAATTGCAAATGGTATAGCTGATGATATGTTGACAACTACTGTTATGGCAACTAAAGCACAAGTTTTGATAGCGCCAGCTATGAATACTAATATGTATGAAAATCCAATTGTCCAAAAAAATATTCAAACTTTAAAGGACTTTGGGTATAAATTTATTGAACCAGAAAGTGGAAGACTTGCATGTGGAGATATTGGAGCAGGTAAATTGGCTAATCCAGATGTAATAGTGGAAGAAGTCTTAGCTAATATGACTAAAGAACAAGATTTAAAAGGTCAAAGTATTATAGTTACAGCTGGTCCAACTGTAGAAAGTATAGACCCAGTAAGATATTTAACTAATAGGTCTTCTGGGAAAATGGGATATTCTATAGCAAGAGAAGCTATATATAGAGGCGCTGATGTAACATTAATATCAGGTCCTACAAATCTTTCTATCCCACAAAACCTTAAAAAATTTGTAAAAATAGAGTCAGCACAGGATTTGTATGAAGCAGTAGTATCAAATCTAAGTGAAAATAAAATAGTAATTCAAAGTGCAGCAGTTGCAGATTACAAACCAAAGACATATTCTGACAAAAAGATTAAAAAGAAGAATGATGATTTATCAATAGAACTAAGTAGGAATTATGATATTGCTTATGAAATAGGAAAAATAAAAGAAGACAGGATATTAGTAGGATTTGCAGCTGAAACTAACGACCTTATAGAACATGCCAAAGGAAAAATAAAAAAGAAAAATCTAGATTTTATTGTGGCAAATGATTTAACTAAAGAAGGTGCTGGTTTTAGAACTGACACTAATATTGTAAAAATAATAGATGTAGAAGGAAATATTACTGAGTATCCTAAAATGAAAAAAGAAGAAGTAGCTAATGTTATTTTAAATAAAATTAAAGCGTTACTTGAGAAATAAGAACTTTTTTAAATATGATATTTGTGTATTTTATCACAGCTAAAGTAGCTGAAAGCTGCAATTTAATTTTAGCGAGTAAAAACTCGCAAATGTCAGTTAAATTGTAGTTTTCAGCATTTATTTTGCCATAAAGTATAAAATATAATTAATAGTTAACTATTAAGATATAGTTAATATTATTAATGACTTGAAATTTTTTATAAATACTGAGATTTTTGACATTTTGTAAAATATATTAGAATATGAACAGTAGATTAAATTTAAGTAGAGGTTTTACAATGAAAAAATATGCAAAGGTAATAGTGAGAAGTAATACTATATACACAGATAATTTATTTACATATCAAATTCCTGTATTTTTATCGGAATCTATAAGAATTGGACATAGAATATTAGTGCCATTTGGAAGGGGTAATAAACCAACAGAAGCCTTTGTATTTCAATTTACAGACAATTTAGAAGAAAAAATAAAGACAAAAGAAATAATTGATGTATTAGATGAGAATCCAATATTTAGAGAAGAAGACTTGGAATTGGTTTATTGGATGAAAAATAGATATTTGTGCACTTATATAGAATGTATAAATTTAATATATCCAAAAGGATACAAATTAAATAATTATAAGGTAATATTATTAGGTGAAAATTTAATTGAGTTAAACGAAGCTCAATTAAAGGAAAAGATATTGACCTTAAGTGATAAAAATAGAGAAATAGTAGAAAAAGTAATTGATAGTAAAGGAAAAATTAAGGTTGATAAGTTAAAATATATACCAAATCTAAATAGTTCTTTGTACACGATGAATAAAAATGGAATTATAAAGTTATGTTGGGAATACAAAAACCACAAAAATGAAAAGAAAGTATGTTATATATCTTTGAGCTTGGAAAGTGATAAAATTGATGATTATATAGAACAAAATAAAATAAATGTGGGAAGCAAGCAAAAAGAGATATTAAGTTTTCTTAAAAATAATGAAAATGTAGAGATAAATGATTTATTAGACTTATTAAATGCTTCAAGACAAAGTATAACTTCTTTAAATAAAAAAAAGTTAATAACATTAGAGTTTAAGGATTATTATAGAGAACCAAAAAGTATTTACAAATCTACATCAAAAAGTATAAAATTAAACAATGAGCAACAACAAGCGGTTGATGAGATAAAGTCGAATATGTTTGTGGATGATAAAAAACCATACTTAATTCATGGTGTAACAGGAAGTGGAAAAACTGAAGTTTATATGGAAATAATAGAATTCGCATTAAATCAAGGTTTAGATAGTATATTTTTAGTTCCTGAAATAGCATTAACTCCTCAAACAATAGATAGGTTGAAGAGTAGATTTGGTGATTTAGTAGGAGTGTTTCACAGTAAACTATCTGAAGGAGAAAAGCACGATGTCTATAAAGCTGTAAAATCAGGTAGAATAAGAATTTTAATTGGAGCTAGGTCAGCTATATTTGCACCTTTTAATTCTTTAGGACTTATAATAATTGATGAATTTCATGAGTCATCATATAAGTCTGAGAAGAATCCAAAATTTAATGCCATAGAGGTAGCTAGATTTATGGCATTAAAAAATAATTTAACTCTTATTTTAGGTTCAGCTACTCCTTCAATTGAAGAATATTATAAAGCAAAATCTGGAGAATACAAACTCATAAATATAAAAAATAGAGCAAATGATAAACCTCTTCCTAATATTGAAGTTGTAGACATGAAAGAAGAACTGAATAAGGGAAATAGGAGTATATTCAGTTTTAAACTACAAAAAGAAATAAGTTGTGCAATTGAAGAGCATAGTCAAGTTATACTATTCTTAAATAGAAGAGGTTATGCAAATTTTGTATCTTGTAGAAAGTGTGGGTATGTGTTCCAATGTGAAAATTGTGATATATCTTTAACTTATCATAAGAAAAGTAACACTGGAAGATGTCACTATTGTGGTTATGAGAAAGAAATCCCAAAGGAGTGTCCTGAGTGTAAAAGTCATTATGTTAAACCTTTTGGAGTTGGTACTCAAAAGATTGAGGAAGAATTAAAAAGCATTTTTCCAGATGTAAGAACATTACGAATGGATAAGGATACAACTTCAAAAAAAGGTGCTTTAGATGAAATACTAAATAAATTTAAAGATAAAGAAGCAGATGTACTTATTGGGACGCAGATGTTAAGTAAAGGGTTAGATTTTGATAATGTAACTTTAGTGGGTATTTTATCTGCAGATATGATATTAAATTTTCCAGACTTTAAAAGTTTTGAAACTACATTTCAGTTGATAACTCAAGTCTCTGGAAGAGCGGGGAGAGCTGATAAAGAGGGAAAAGTAGTACTTCAGACCTATGACACTGAACACTATGCTATTAAGCATGCTATTGAATATGATTATGAGGGTTTTTATGAAGATGAGATAAAAATAAGAAAAGCGTTTGGATATTCTCCTTTTAATAACATGTTGAGTGTAGTTGTTAGTGGGGAAAATGAAAGGTTAGTAATAAAAAATATAAAAAATATGCATGCATCATTGATTTATTTATTAGAAAAAAGGGGTATAAATGATTTAGGATTTATATTAGGTCCAAACCCATGTTCAATATCAAAAATAAATCAAAATTATCGATGGCAGATACTCTTTAAAGATGAAAATATTGAAATTAATCTGTTAAAGGGTATAATAAAATATATATGTATAACAAAACGAGATTTGATATTTGATAAGGATATCAATGTATCTATAGATATTAATCCAAACAGTGTATTATAAATTTAGGAGGAAATATAATGGCTTTAAGACAAATAGTTCAAATAGGAGAACCAGTATTAAGAAAGAAATCAAAAAAGGTTGAAAAAATTGATGAAAAAATAATACAATTATTAGATGATATGGCAGAAACTATGTATGATGCTGATGGTGTTGGATTAGCTGCACCTCAAGTTGGAATTTTAAAAAGAGTAGTAGTAATAGATATTGGAGAAGAACTTATAGAACTTATAAATCCTGAAATAATAGAAACATCTGGAGAGCAAATAGATGAGGAAGGATGTTTAAGTGTTGTTGGAGAAGCTGGAGATGTTCGAAGACCAAATTATGTAAAAGTTAGAGCTTTAAATAGAAATGGTGAAACTATAGAGTTAGAAGGGGAAGAACTTTTAGCTAGAGCATTTTGTCATGAGATAGACCATTTAGATGGAATTTTATTTGTTGACAGAATAGAAAAGTAGTAGGAGTTGATTTAATGAAAATAGTATTTATGGGGACACCTGATATAGCTGTTCCTTGTTTACAAAAAATAATAGATGAAAAGTATGATATATTAGGTGTTGTAACTCAGCCAGACAAACCAAAAGGAAGAGGTAAAAAACTGGGAATGAGTCCAGTAAAAGAGCTTGCAATTGAAAATAATATACCTGTATATCAACCAATCAAAGCTAGAGATGAAGAATTTATAGATACAATGAAATCTTTAAATCCAGATGTAGTAGTAGTTGTAGCTTTTGGACAGATACTTCCAAAAGAGATACTAGAAATTCCTAAACTTGGATGTATAAATGTTCATGTGTCTTTACTTCCAAAATATAGAGGTGCTGCACCTATAAATTGGGTAATAATAAACGGTGAGGAAAAGACTGGTGTTACAACTATGTACATGGATGAAGGTTTAGATACTGGAGACATGATATTAAAAACAGAAGTAAATCTTGATGAAAATATAACAGCAGGAGAACTTCATGATAAAATGATGAATATAGGTGCAGAAACTTTAAAGGAAACATTAAAGTTAATTGAAGAAGGCACTGCACCAAGAGAGGTGCAAAACCATGAAGAATTTTCTTATGCCCCAATAATGAATAAATCATTAGGAAATATAGATTTTTCAAAAAATGCTATGGAAATACACAATTTAATTAGAGGTGTAAATCCATGGCCAAGTGCTTATACTACTTATAATGGTGTTACAATGAAAATTTGGAAAACTAAAGTATTAGATGAAAAAAGTACAAAAAATGCAGGTACAATAATTGATGTAAATAAAGATGGTATAAAAGTTAGTACTAAAGATAAGGTACTTTTAATTGAAGAAATTCAGATGCCAAATAAAAAGAGAATGTTGGTTGGTGAATATATAAAAGGGAATACTATAGAAACTGGTTTAGTATTGGGTTAGGTGAAAACTATGACAGATATAAGGAAGTATTTAACAAGTGTTGGGATTTTAATTTTAATATTAGGGATTTTAATAGGAGTTGTAAACTTTTTTATAATGAGTTTAACTCAAATATTTTCTTTAGCAATAAATATTATAATAATATCACTAATACTTATAATACTATGTTCAACAATAATTACTTATAGAGTAATTAAAGGTAAGAATGTTAACTCAAATATAATGAAAATAAACTTTAAGATTGCCAGTTGCTTATTTCCTATTGTATCTTTCATTGCATCATCATTTGGTATGTCAAAAAGTGAGATTAGAAGGATATATATAAAGTTAAATAATGAATATATATACAGTAATAAATATAATTTTAATCCAGAGGATATAATAATTTTAATACCTCATTGTATTCAAGAGAATAGTTGTAAATTAAAAGTTACTAATGATATAGATAATTGTAAAGAATGTGGAAGATGCAACATAGGAGAATTAACTAAGTTAAAGAAGAAAAGTAAAGTAAAAATTTTTGTAGCTACAGGTGGAACTTTAGCTAGAAAGATTATAATAGACAATAAACCTAAAGCTGTTATAGCTGTTGCATGTGAAAGAGATTTAACATCTGGAATACAAGATATAAAAAAAATTCCTGTTTTAGGTGTATTTAACAAAAGACCTAATGGACCTTGTGTAAATACTAATGTAGATATGATAGATATTGAAAAAGCTATAGATTTTTTAACAGGAAAATAAACTAACTTGTAATTAAACTGTTTTTAAGCTATATGAATATTAAGAGGATGTGTAAAAATATATTTTAGGAGAGTGTTATTTATGTACCCTGTATATGGCGGGTTTTGGGGATTTGACCCTACGATGATTATATTAATTCCAGCTATACTATTCACTGCATATGCGCAATTTAAAGTGAGTTCAACAACAAATAAGTATTTGAGAGTAAAAACACGTCGAGGATATACTGGAGAACAAACAGCAAGAAGAGTACTTGATTCAAATGGTCTATATGATGTAAGTATAGAAATGGTTAGAGGTCATTTAAGTGACCACTATGACCCAAGAAGAAAGGTAGTAAGGTTATCAGAAGATGTATATTATGGTTCTTCTATAACTTCTGTTGCAGTAGCTGCACATGAGTGTGGTCATGCAATGCAGCATGCTAAAGGTTATGCTCCTCTTCAAATAAGAAGTAGCTTAGTGCCAGTAGTAAATTTTGCATCAAGTATATCTTGGTTTCTAATATTTATAGGATTTATTATGGCTGGTCCGTTTTTAAAAATTGGGATACTATTGTTTTCAGCTTCAGTATTATTTCAGATAATAACATTACCTGTAGAATTTAATGCTTCAAGTAGAGCAATTGTTCAACTTGGAAATTTAGGGATTATAGATGAAAGTGAGTCAAGACAAAGTAGAAAAGTACTTTCAGCAGCTGCTTTAACATATGTTGCAGCAGCATTGGTTTCAATACTTCAATTACTTAGATTGTTACTAATAGCTCAAAGAAGAGATGACTAAAAGTAAAGTGGGTTGTTTAGAAACAACCCTTTTTTATGTTTAATAAAAGGGAGAAATTTATATGGACGCAAGAGAAATTGGATTTAAAGTATTATGCGATATAGAGAAAAACAATAACTATTCAAATATTGCAATAAACAAACATTTTAAAAACTTAGAAATAAGTGATATGGATAGAGGACTTGCAACAGAATTAATCTATGGAGTAATAGAAAATAAGTATTATTTAGATTACATAATCAATAAACTTTCAAAAATAAAAGTAAAAAAAATGTCAACTTATGTTAAAATCTTTTTAAGAATGGGAACATATCAAATTTTATTTTTGGATAGTATATCAGATTATGCAGCAGTTAATGAAACTGTAAAATTAGCTAAGAAATACGATAAAAAATCTTCTGGTTTCATAAATGCTATTCTTAGAAATGAAATAAGAAGTAAAGATACTATAATGGACATAACTGAGGAAGATAGTGTAAAATACCTATCTATAAAGTATTCTTATAATTCTTGGATTATAAAAAATTGGATGGATAATTTTGGACAAGAATTTACTGAAGATTTATTGGAAGCAAACAATGAAAAGCCGAGTATCTATATAAGAACAAATACACTTAAAACAAGTAGAGAAGAACTTATTGAAAAATTAAATGCAATGGGTATTGTATGTTTTAAAGTTCCTATGGTAGAAGAAGCTATTAAAGTCGAAAAAATGAAGAATATAGAAAAAAATGAATTATTTAAGGCTGGTTTATTTACAATTCAAGATATAAGTTCTATGATAGTAGGGAAAGTAATTAATCCAAAAGAAGATTCATCTGTTTTGGATGTATGTAGTGCTCCTGGTGGAAAATCTACTCACTTAGCTACTTTGATGAATAATACTGGTGAAGTAATAGCTAGAGACATTTTTGACCACAAATTAAAGCTTATAAAAGCTACTGTAAATAGGCTAGGTATTAAAAATGTATATGTAGAAAAGTTTGATGCTTCTGAAATTGATGAAAATAGTATAAGTAAATTCGATTATGTTTTGGCAGATGTTCCTTGTTCTGGCCTTGGCATAATAAGACGTAAGCCAGAAATTAAGTACAAGAAAGAAGAAGAATTAAAAGATATTACTTCTATACAAAAGCAAATTTTAGAAAATGCATCAAAGTATGTTAAGATTGGTGGAAATTTAGTATATAGTACATGTACAATTCAAGATGTGGAAAATATAAATATAATTACTTCTTTTATTGAAGACAATAATAATTTTGAATTAACTCCAATTGATACAATAAATGTAGACTTGGATAATCAAGATAAAGGATATTTAAAGATATATCCTAATATTCATGGAATAGATGGTTTTTTCATAGCAAAATTAAAGAGAATAAGGTAGTGAAGATAATGGAAAAGAAAAAGGTAGTATTAAAAAATTTTACTGAAGATGAACTTAAAGAATTTATGAAAACTATAGATGAAAAGCCTTTTAGAGGAAGTCAAATATTTGCCTGGATATATAAGGGTGCAAAAACTTTTGATGATATGAATAATATACCAAAAAGTTTGAGAAATAAATTAGAGGAAGTCTCATGTATAGGACATATAGATATAGAATTAAAATTAGAGTCTAAAGTAGATGGTACAAAAAAATATTTGTTTTTATTAGATGATGGAAATATAATAGAAACTGTGATGATGGATTATGATAGTAGGGTTACTGTCTGTATTTCTAATCAAGTGGGTTGTAGAATGGGATGTAATTTCTGTGCATCTACAATGGATGGATTGATTAGAAATTTAGAACCTTGGGAGATTTTAGACCAAGTTATTAAAATTCAAGAAGATACTGGAAAGAGAGTATCAAATCTTGTATTGATGGGAAGTGGCGAGCCACTTGATAATTTTGAAAACACAAAACAATTTTTAAAGATAATTAATGAAAAAAATGGACTTAATATAGGGTATAGACACATAACTCTTTCAACTTGTGGGATAGTACCTAAAATGTATGAATTGGCAGACTTAAAAATAGCTATAAATTTAGCTTTATCACTTCATTCACCATATGACGAAGAAAGGCGAAAAATTATGCCTGTAGCCAATGCTTACTCCATTAAAGAAATATTGGATGCATGTAGATATTATATAAAAAAGACGAATAGAAGGGTCACATTTGAATATTCTCTTATAAAAGGAGTAAATGACTCAGAACAAGAAGCAAGGGCATTAGCTAAGCTCCTAAAAGGTATGCTTTGCCATGTGAATTTAATTCCAATAAATAAAGTCGAAGAAAGAGAATATGAAAAGCCTGATAAAGCATTTATTTATAAGTTTAGGGATAGTTTAGAGAAAAATAATATACCTGCCACAGTTAGAATGTCTATGGGTTCTGATATTAGTGGAGCTTGTGGGCAATTGAGAAGAAAATACAAGTAATTTGTAAGGAGGAAGTCGTATGGTTTATAGTTGTGCCTCCCATATAGGTAAAATAAGAAAAAACAATGAAGACTATTGTGAGGGAGAAGTTATAGATACAGAACATGGTCCAATAGGAATATTTGCCATAGCTGATGGAATGGGCGGTCATAAAAAAGGTGAGGTTGCCAGTAAATTAGCAGTAGAAAATATAATTGATTTTCTAAAAGAAAACTTATTACAGCATGATAATGTAAAAATAGACTATATAGATGATATATTAAAACAGGCTTATAATAATGTAAACTCAATTGTGCACAAAAAATCTATGGAAGATATAGAATTTGAAGGAATGGGAACTACATTAGTTACAGCTATAGTGTATAATAATGTCTTATATGTGGCAAATGTTGGAGATAGCAGATGTTATTTGTTAACAGGTGAAAAATTTGATAAAATAACTATAGACCATTCCGTGGTTGAAGAACTTATGATGGCTCATGTTATTACAGAAGAGGAGGCAAGAAGGCATCCACAAAGGAATAGAATAACTAGAGCAATTGGAACAGATGATATGGTTGTTGTAGATATTTTTAAGAAAGAAATTAAAAAAAGTGATATAATACTTCTTGCGACAGATGGATTAACTGGGTTTATTGACGATGAAGATATAAGAGATTTAATATTAGATTATGAATACGAGAGAATTAGTAATATAAGTGAAGAATTGATAAGTATGGCCAATGATGTTTCTGGTAAAGATAATGTTTCGGTTATAGTGATAAAAGTATAATTAGGACGGTGATATTGTGGGAGATACAATTTTAGGAAATCGATATGAAATCATCAGAAAGATTGGTGATGGAGGTATGGCCTTTGTATATGAGGCTAAAGACAGGTTATTAAATAGGACCGTTGCGCTCAAGGTACTTAGACCTGAATTTGTTGATGATGATGAATTTTTAACAAAATTTAAAAGAGAGGCAGAGGCAGTAGCGAGTCTTTCTCATCCAAATATAGTAAATGTTTATGATGTTGGTGAAGATGGAAAAGTTCACTACATTGTAATGGAGTTTGTAGATGGTAAGAACTTAAAAGAGATTATACAAGATGAAGGTACATTAGATGAATATACTGCATTAGATATAACAAAACAAATAGCTATGGCACTTAGTGCTGCGCATAAAAAGGGGATTATACATAGAGATATAAAACCTCATAATATTCTCATATCCAATGAAGGAAGAGTAGTAAAAGTAGCTGATTTTGGTATAGCTAAAGCTGTCTCAAACTCAACAATGACCAATATTGGGAGTATAATTGGTTCAGTACATTATTTTTCACCAGAACAAGCCAAAGGTAAATTTGTAACTAATAATGCTGACTTGTATTCTTTAGGTATAGTCTTATATGAAATGTTGATAGGAAAAGTTCCATTTAGAGGAGATAGTCCAATTTCTATAGCTCTTCAACATATTAATGATGATATAGATTTTACATCAGAAGAAAAGGTTAGGATTCCACAAAGTGTAAGAACTACAATAAAAAAGCTTACAGAAAAATCTAGTGCAGATAGATACCAATCTGCTGAGGAATTGATAGAAGACATTGAGTATATAGAAAAAAATATCGATTTAGATTTTATAAAAGAATATGATGATTTTGCAACTAAGAAAATTGATGAAAAGGAAATTAATAAAGTTGTAAATCCAATACTTGCAAAGCCAGCTCCCGAAAAAGTAGTCAAGCCTGTTGAAGTTGCTGATTTGGATGAAGATGATGATTACTACGATGATTTTTATGAAGACGATGATGATGAAGATGAAGATGAGGAAGAGATAATGAGAGCTAAGAAGAATCAGAAACCGAAGAATACTCCAAGTAAGAGGGCTAAGAAAAAGAAGGAAAAACAGGAAAGTCCAAAGTCTAGAAAAAGATTAAAAGTAATAGCTGCTATTTTAATAGTGATATTATGTGCTCAAGTATTCTTAGCATATAAATTTTTATTTGCAGGAGGATTTGGGAATAAGTCTTTAAGTGTTCCTAATCTTGTAAATATGACTTTAGAAGAAGCTCAAAGTACTGTTGAAAAAGAAGGATTATCCTTAAGTGTAAAAAGTGAAGAATATAGTAGTGAAGTAGATGAAAACTGTATAATATCACAGACACCTGAAGGAGGAAGTACAAATGTTAAGAAGGGTGATACTATAAATGTTGTTGTAAGTAAAGGTGCAAATCAAGCTTCTGTTCCTAATGTAGTAGGACTCACTTTGAGTAATGCAAAACAACTTATTGAAGAAAATAATTTAAAAGTGGGAACAGTTAAGTATGAGTATAGTTCAATATATAAAGAAGGTACAGTTTTAAATCAAAGTCCAGGAGCTAGTTCATCAAGAGCTCAAGAGGGTGATGAGATAAACCTATATGTGAGTAAAGGCTCAGAAAAATCAAATACACAGACACCAACAACACCAGACAAAACACCAACAACACCTGATGATGATACAAAAACACCTGGTTCAAACTCAGGAAATAATGGTAGTAACTCAGGAGGCTCAAACTCAGGAAACAGTGGAGGAAATTCAGGAAATAATGGTAGTAACTCAGGAGGCTCAAACTCAGGAAATAGTGGCGGAAACTCAGGAAATAATGGCAGTAACTCAGGAGATAATGGAGATAACTCAGGAGGTTCAAATTCGGGCGGAAATGGAGATAACTCAGGAGGCTCAAACTCAGGAAATAGTGGAGATAATTCAGGAGGTTCAAGTTCAGGAGGAAATGGAGAAACTCCATCTGGAACTGGCGGAAATATTGGTAAAACAGAATAAACATTAGCAAAATAAGAGCTGTCTTTTTATGGAAAATATTTTCTTTAAAGAGGCAGTTTGTTTTGTATAAAATATGAAATTGGTTATAATAAAGGAGAAAAGTATTTATGATAAATAAAACAGTTTTAATTACAGGAGGAGCTAGAGGTATTGGTAAAGCTATGTCTGAAGCTTTTGCAAAAGAAGGATATAATGTATTAATAAATTTTAATAAGTCAGAAGATGAAGCTAATGAGTTATATACTAAATTAAGTGAAAAAAATTCCTATGTAAAACTTTTTAAAGCAGATGTTTCAAATAGAGTAGAAGTAGAGAATATGATAGATTACTGTGTAAAAGAATTTGGTGGATTGGATGTACTTGTAAATAATGCTGGTATAAGTCAAGACAAGTTATTTACAGATATAACTGATGAAGACTGGGATAGGATGATGAATATTAACTTAAAAGGATGTTTTTATTGTTCACAAGTGGCTTTAAAATACATGATATCAGAAAAAAAAGGGAATATAATTAATATATCTTCGATTTGGGGAATATCAGGTGCTTCTTGTGAAGTGCATTATTCTATAACAAAAGCAGGTATAATAGGTATGACAAAGGCATTAGCTAAAGAAGTTGGACCATCAAATATTAGGATAAATAGTATAGCTCCAGGAGTCATTAATACTGACATGCTATCTGAATATAATAGTGAATATATAAATGTTCTTGTAGAAGAAACTCCACTAATGAGGCTAGGTACTCCAGACGATATAGCAAATTGTGCTATTTTCTTAGCATCAGATAAATCAAATTTTATCACTGGTCAGGTAATTAGCCCAAATGGAGGATTTGTTATTTAAAAAAAATGTGGTATTATATAAAAATAGGAAATAATAACACGATATACTGCTAATGAACAGTATGTGTTTATATAAATTTTATAAAGGGAGGCATTTGATGCTAGAAGGAAAAATTATAAAGGGGATTAGTGGATTTTATTATGTTGATACAGATAATGGTATTTATGAATGCAAGGCTAGAGGAATCTTTAGAAAGAAGAAAATAACACCTTTAGTTGGTGATAGAGTAAAAATAAGTATTGTTGATGAAGAAGAAAAAAAAGGTATTTTAGAAGAAATAGATAGTAGAGATACAGAACTTATAAGACCTCCTATAGCAAACGTAGATAAGGCGTTAATAGTATTTGCAATAAAAAATCCTAAACCAAACTTGTCTCTTTTAGATAGATTTATAGTTTTGGCAGAAAAAGAAAATTTAGAAACTGTAATAATCCTTACAAAAGCAGATTTAGATGATAATGATACGTTAGAAACTGTTAAAAATATATATGAACTTAGTGGATATAAGGTTATTCCAGTAAGTAATATTACTAAGTTAAATATAGAGAAAGTAAAAGAAGAATTAAAGGAAAATGTTGTAGTATTTGCAGGCCCATCTGGAGTTGGAAAATCAAGCTTATTAAATGAAATAGATGCGAACTTTAAACTACAAACTGGAGTAGTAAGTGATAAAATAAAAAGAGGAAAGCATACTACTCGCCATGCAGAACTCTTAAAGTTGGAATTTGGTGGAATGGTTGCAGATACACCAGGTTTTAGTTCGCTTGCACTTGAAGACATAGAAGAAGTTGAGCTTAAAGATTATTTTATAGAATTTGATAAATTTAATGATTGTAAGTTTGGTTCAAAATGTATTCACGAAAATGAACCTAATTGTGCTATAAAAGAAGCTGTTGCAAATGGAGAAATATCTAAAGAAAGATATGATAGTTATATACAGCTACTAAATGAAATAAGACAAAATAACAGTAGGAGGTATTAGAAGTATGATTAAATTAGCACCATCAATATTATCAGCAGATTTTGCGAAATTATTGGAAGATGTAAGAAAGGTAGAGAGTGCAGGATGTGAGTATCTTCATATCGATGTAATGGATGGACACTTTGTACCAAACATTACATTAGGTCCACTTGTAGTTAAAAGCTTAAAAAAAGAAAATATAAATATGGTATTTGATGCTCATCTTATGATAGAAAATCCAGACCAATATATTGAAGAGTTTGTAAAAGCAGGATGTGACATAATAACTGTTCATCAGGAAGCTTGTGTGCATCTACATAGAACTATACAAAATATAAAATCACATGGAATAAAAGCTGGTGTTGTACTTAATCCAGCTACACCAATAGATACTATTAAGCATGTTCTACCTGATTTGGATATGGTATTATTAATGTCTGTTAATCCTGGATTTGGAGGTCAATCATTTATACCTTGTGTTCTAGATAAAATTAAGGAGTTAAAAGCTATTATAGATAATCAAGGCTTAAACATCGATATAGAAGTTGATGGTGGTATAAGCCCTAAAAATGTGGCTGAAGTTGTAAAAGCAGGGGCTAATGTAATAGTAGCAGGTTCTGCAATATTTGGAAGTGATGACATTCAAGAAACAGTTAATTTATTTAGAAAGAATGCTTCTCTTGAAGAATTGGTTTAAATTTAATAATGAAAATATGTATTATTTTAAATGGAGAAATTGAAGATTACGAAATTACAAGAGATATTATAACTAAAGAATGTTATGACTATATAATATGTGCAGATGGAGGGGCAAATCATGCCTACAAAATGGAAATCATGCCAGATTATATATTAGGCGATTTAGATTCAGTGGAAGAAGAAAAGGTAGATTTCTATAGAAACAAAGGTGTTAAATTTGAAAAATTTCCATCTAAGAAAGATGAGACTGATACAGAGCTTTGTCTTTTTTTAGCTAAGACTCTTAAAGCAAATCATATTGATTTTTTTGGAGCTTTAGGTGGAAGGATTGACCATACAATTACCAATGTAAATCTATTATACTATCTAAAAGAAGATGGTATATATTCTAGAATACTATCAGATAAAGAAGAAATGTATATAGTTATGAATGAGGAAATTACCTTATATGGCAATGCAGGTGACACTATTTCTGTAATAGCTATAAAAGGAGATGCTAAAGGGGTAACACTTACTGGTTTAGAATATCCTCTAGATAACTATTATATGAAATACTCTGTGCCTATTGGAATGTCAAATGTTATGCTAAGTGATTCTTGCAGAATTAAAGT
The DNA here is from genome assembly GCF_045900275.1 of Clostridioides sp. GD02367. Taxonomy (NCBI): domain Bacteria; kingdom Bacillati; phylum Bacillota; class Clostridia; order Peptostreptococcales; family Peptostreptococcaceae; genus Clostridioides; species Clostridioides sp. GD02367. The sequence goes on from NZ_JBJODK010000006.1 coordinate 180,688, forward strand.
AGAGCAAGGGTGTGCACTTGTAGTTAGAAATTTATAAAAATCGATTTTGACAATTGATTTTATATTACAAAGCAGATACAATCAAGTAAAATATATTTATGATTGTATCTGTTTTTTAGTATATAATTATAAATATATGATAAATTTTGGACATAAGGGGGATTTTTTTGTGGTAGATAGTATTATTTTTGATTTAGATGGAACATTATGGGATTCAACTGAAGAAGTATGCAAGGTCTGGCAGGATGTTTTAAATAAACATGAAGATATAGACTTAAATGTCACAAGAGAGTTGTTTAGAAGTGTTATGGGTCTTTCTTTTGATGAAATAGCTAATCGTTTATTTCCAAATCTAAATGAAGAAGAAAGAAAGAATTTATTGAATGAATGTTCTTTAAAAGAATGTGACTATTTATCTGAAAATGGAGCTAAGTTATTTGACGATATAGAAGATACTCTGAAGTTGTTATCTCAAAAATATAAATTATTCATAGTAAGTAATTGTCAGGCTGGATATATAGAATCTTTTTTAAAAGCACATAAATTAGAACAGTATTTTATAGATTTTGAATGTCCTGGAAATACTGGTTTGCATAAAGGTGAGAATAATAAGCTTATAATAGATAGAAATAAATTAAGTAATCCAATTTATATTGGAGACACTCAAGGTGATGCAAATAGTGCTAAGTTCGTGAATATACCTTTTATATATGCAAAATATGGATTTGGAAATGTGGATGGATATGAATATTCTATAGACTCATTTAAAGATTTATTAGAACATGATATATTAAAATAAGGTGAGTTTAAAGATTATATTAATATAATAAAAAAGTTATGGGGGGATTTAAAAATGGAATTACAAGATACTATTTTTAAAAGACAAAGTGTAAGAAAATTTAAAAATGAAGATGTTTCAGATGAAGATATTTTAAAAATGATAAAAGCAGCTGGAGCAGCTCCATCAGGGAAAAATATTCAAAACTGGCATTTTGTAGTTATAAAGAGACGTGATTTAATGGAAAAAATCGCAGATGTAATAACTAAAAAACAACAAGAAATACTTGTAGAAATGGATAAAGTATCAGTAGAAAAAGCTAATAGATTTAGAAAGTTTGTACCAAACTTTACATTATTCTACTTAAAAGCTCCAGTTTTAATATTAGTTTTTACAAAAGTATATAATCCATCAGGATATTATGAATTAGAGCTTATAGATGCACCTAAAGAGACTATAGATAAGTTATTTATAAGAAATCCAGGTATGCAAAGTTTAGGTGCTGCAATTGAAAACTTTACATTATCAGCAATTGAATTAGGGTATGGCTCTTGTTGGTTGACAAGTCAAAACTATGCAGCAGATGAGATAGAAGCTATTTTAGAAGCAGAAACTGGATTTGAAAAGGGAGAGTATTTTTTAGGCGCAATGTTAGCTCTTGGAGTACCAGAAGACAACCTAAAGAGCCCATCTAAAAAGCCAGTAGAAGAAATATGTACATTTATAAAGTAAAAATAAATTAAAGTAAAAATAAGTATGTTAAAAGTTAAAAAGTAGATTTTATTGATATTATATTTCAAATCATTGATTTGATTAATACAATAAGAGCTACTTTTTTTGTGTATATTAATGTTGAACGTCTTTAAATCTTTAGAAAATCTTTAGAAAAGTATGTATAATATCTTTAGTTTTTAACTTTAATATTAAGTATATAAACAAAATAAAACAATACTAAATTGTGCTAGAGGGAGGTTTTTAAAATGGGAATTAAGTTCAAATAACTGAAATCAAAAGATATGAATCTATAAAAAAATGGAAAAACTTCTATCATATTGTATAATCATAGATGTAAAGAAAACTTTCAAACTAATTAATAAAAGGAGATTAAAATGAATTCATATAATATTTTGGTGGTAGAAGATGAGAAGGAAATAGCAGATGCTATAGAAATATATCTATTAAATCAAGGATATAATGTTTTTAAGGGGTACAATGGAGTGGAAGGGCTTAAAGTTATAGAAGACCAAGAAATACATTTAGCTATAATTGATATAATGATGCCTAAAATGGATGGAATAACACTTACAATGAAACTTAGAGAAAATCATAATTTCCCAGTAATAATGTTATCTGCAAAATCAGAGGAAGTTGATAAAATAATGGGACTTAACATAGGAGCAGATGATTATGTGACAAAGCCTTTTAAACCATTAGAGTTATTGGCTAGAGTTAATTCACAACTTAGAAGATATACTAAGTATCTAAAAATGATTGGAGATAAAGAGCAAAGTGTAGAAACTAGTGACAGTGTATTTGTAATAGGTGGATTAGAATTAAATGAAAACACGAAAGAAGTTAGTATTGATGGAAAATATATAAAAACAACTCCTATAGAATTTAAAATACTAAGTTTACTTATGAGAAATGCAGGAAGAGTTTTTTCTGCTGATGAAATATATGAAAGAGTTTGGAATGAGAATGCTGTAAATACAGATACAGTCATGGTACATGTTAGGAATATAAGGGAAAAAATAGAGATAGACCCAAAAAATCCAAAATATTTGAAGGTGGTGTGGGGTGTTGGATACAAAATTGAAAAAATTTAAAGATAAATATATAGTTACTGTTATAGTTTTTATACTCATGTTATCAGCATCATTAGGTATGATTAGTCAATATTCTACTATACAAGCAGGTGCTAAAGGTGGAGCTAAGAATCCATTTGAACAAGAAGGTTTTGTAGATGATATATATAAAGGTAGTTATGTTTTATATCATAATATGAAAGAAGATCAAGAAGGTAAAATGATACAACCATCAAAGCTTTTTATAAATGAAGAGACTATAAACTATATAAAAAATGTAAGTAAAGAAAAAAACTTATATGATGGTTCAGAAAGCTATTATACAGATGAGAGTATTAATGCAGATTTTAATGAAAACTTTGAAAGTTGGGAGTCTTTTATTAATAATTCAGGAAAAAATTTAAAATATTATTTGATTGATAAAGAAAAAAATTTCGAACTTTTCAATGAAGATAAAGAATTAAGGGCTCTTGATACAACAAAGAATGATAGTTCAGGAGAAAATTCTGATGAAAGTCAGGCAAAAAATACAACAATGAGCAATGAAGAGAGACAAAGTAAGCTTAAGGATATAAAGGATAATTATAGATTTTATGTTGCAATGAATTTTGATAAAGATGGAAAAGTAAATGTTGTAGATTCTTATGGAGTAAATCAAAAAGTTATTAACCAAATGTTGCTATCTAAAGCAAGAGAAGATTTAATGAATACCAATTTAGGTGGAAATTCAATTTCATATAAACTAACACCAATAAAAAATGTAACAGTAGTATATGCTGTGCCTAAAGTAATAAGCAAAGATGATAGTACAGAGTATGGTTATGGAAGTATTTATAACAGTGATAATATAAGTGCATATATAAACAATGTAGAAAATAATTCTTATTATAAAATTTCTGGAATGATTTTAAAAATTATATTAGCTATAGTCGTGATTGTAGCTTTGGCATTCCCATATAGAAAATCTAAGGAATTAATGGGATTTGATACATTATCAAAAATACCATTAGAGATACTTTTTATTGCTATTGTTATTGTACAGGGGATTGTAGACTTATATCCAACTGGAATAATAAGTGGTACCTTGAATGGAAATTATGTAGAGTATCTAATAAATAATGATATAAGTGCTAAAATGGCAAGTATATTGGTAAGCTTGATGAATCTAACTTATTGGTTTGTAATATTCTCAATAATATTTGTATTTATAACACTTTTAAAACATATTTTAAATGTTGGAATAAGAGAGTATTTTGTAAAGAGTACTATAACAGGAATGTTCCTTGTATGGTTTAAAAAAGTAGGAAAAAAAGCTATTAATCAAATTAGAACAATAGATTTGAAAGAAAAACCAAATAAAACTATAGTTATAATTCTTGGAGTAAACTTATTAATTATAGTTATAATGTGTAGTATGTGGTTCTTTGGGATAATACTAGCAATAATTTACTCAATAGTTTTATTTAAAGTACTATCTGATTATTCTAAAAAGACAGTATGTGAATATAATCAACTTTTAGATGTTACGAAGAAAATTTCAGATGGAAACTTAGAAGTAAATATGGAAAAAGATTTAGGATTTTTTAATCCTATAAAAGATGAACTAGGAAATATTCAAACTGGGTTTAAAAAAGCTGTTGATGAAGAAGTTAAGAGTCAAAAGATGAAAACAGAGCTTATATCAAATGTATCACATGACTTAAAAACACCTTTAACATCTATAATCACTTATATAGATTTATTAAAAGATGAAAATATAACAGAAGAAAATCGTAGATTGTACATTGATACATTGGATAGAAAATCACAAAGATTACAACATTTAATAGAAGATTTGTTTGAAGTAAGTAAGGTAAATAGTGGAGATGTACATTTGAATATAGTAAATGTGGATATTGTATCTCTAATGAAACAGACACTTTTAGAATTAGATGATAAAATTACAGATTCATCTCTAATATTAAAAAATAATTTTTCTAGTGAAAAGATAATATTACCACTGGATAGTCAGCGTACATTTAGAGTATTTGAAAATCTTATAATGAATATAAGTAAGTATGCAATGCCAAGCTCAAGAGTGTATATTGATATTTTAGAAACAGATAATAAAGTAACTGTTATGCTTAAGAATATGTCTGCAACTGAGATTGATTTTAGTGTAGATGATATAATGGAGAGATTTGTAAGAGGGGATAAGTCACGTAATACAGAAGGCTCTGGACTTGGTCTAGCAATAGCAAAAAGTTTTGTAGAGTTGCAGGGTGGAAAGATGAATATAAGTGTGGATGGTGATTTATTTAAAGTTACAATTACTTTTAATAAAAACTAAAGTAAATTTTTATAAGTACAATATTAAAATATAATTACAATTTGTTAAAATAAAAACGGTGAATCCTAATATATAGGATTCACCATTTTTGGTCTGTAGAATTGAGTAACTTACTAATTATCTCTTGTATATATTACTATAGCATCTCTCAAAAACTTTGCTAGCCCAGGCTGTTCTTTATCATAGTATGATGTAAAGCGTTCATCATATACATACATCTGCGCTAAAGAGGCATGAGCTTCCTTAGAATATGTATTCCAAGTGTAACTCAACCACTTATGATGTAATCTTGCAACTTCCTGAGAAAGTTCATTAGAAGCATCACCAGTTTTAAAAGCTTTCTTGAGTTTAGCAATTATTTCAATATTTAAGTTTTGCCAATCTTCATAATCTTGCTTAGACATATTTTTAAATTTTTTATTTGATGCATCTACTGCATCCTTACCATATTTCTCTCTAATTTCAGTTCCATAATTTTTTTCATTTTCATCAATCATTTTTTCTTTAAAACCTTCAAATTTTTCTATATCTGTCATATTGTATTTTCCCTCCCTTAAAGCTATAGTTTTATTTACATTTTCTATTAACAAGTCAATTTGTTTTCTTTTAGCTAGTAACTTGTTGTGATGTTCTTTTAATGCATTTAGACTGTCAAAAGTTGGTGAATTTATAATATTCTTTATATTTTCTAAGCTAATGCCTAATTCTCTATAAAAAAGTATTTGTTGTAGTTTATTAACTTCATTTTGACCATATATACGATAACCTGACGAATTTATTTTAAGTGGTTTAAGAAGTTCAATTTCATCATAGTATCTAAGTGTTCTAGTGCTTATACCAGCTATTTTGCTTAATTTTTGAACTGTATATTCCATGAGTAATACCTCCTATAAATTAAATATACACTTTTACGCAACGTCAATGTCAATATATTAAAATATAAAAATTCATATCTTTTAATAAAAATATAAAAAAATATCTTTACTGGATATTTTACACACAAGTGTCAATACTCACTAGTGAAAATTAAAAAAATAATATTTATAGATTTTCTTTATTGAAATATAGAGAGTCTGTAATCTAGGAGGAACTGTATGAATTTAAAAAGAAGCAACGAAAAACGAGAAGAGTATATAAGAATGTATTCAGATAAAGAAAGTTTTTTAAGTTTGATTCAAAATTTTACAAGTGTCTCAATAGCAAAAGAATTAACTCTTAAAAATATAGAGTTAGAAACATCTTTTATATGTGAATATAAAGGAAAGGAAGTTGATATAATATATAAGGTTTTTTCTAAAAATCATAAGGTATCACATTATATAGTACTGGAGTTTCAAACAGAAATGGATACTGATATTGTACCAAGATTAAAATCATATAGAGAGCAAATTTGGAAAAGCTTTATTATGAAAAAGAGTCTTGAAGAAATTGAAGACAAGAATTTTAAACTTCCCAAAGTTATACCAGTGGTTTTATATAGTGGACCTGAAAGATTAAGCAGAAAAAGAGGTATTTTAGATATGATAGAATCTATATCAGAGGAGAGTAATAATTCTAGTATAAAAAATTAAAATTACATATTATGTTTGTTGGTCTAAAATGGAAAACTATCGCATAAACTTGAATATGAAAATATTTATAGATACAAGTTCTATGTGGAGGTGTTCCATGAGAAATAACAAGTCTAAGGTATTGCTAGGAATACTATGTCTGGCAACAGGAATGGCTGTAATTTTGTCTATGTTGCTTCCTGGCTGGATTTGGTCAGCACTTACCGCATTAATACTTATTGGATGTGGAGCATTATTATTTTTTTGTTAAAATAATTTTAACTATAAAGTGTGGGGTGAGTATTGATGAAAGTAGTAACAATAAAGTTACCAAAATGGATTTCAAATATAGTCTTAAAATTCATGAGAAAGAGTAAAAATGATTAAATTAAAAAGCCTACTTACGGAAGTAGGCTTTTAAACGTGGTTACTAAGCTCTTTCAATCTTACCAGAACGTAAACATCTAGTACAAACTTTTACTCTCTTAGGAGCTCCATCTATAATCGCTCTTACGCTTCTTAAGTTAGCTGACCATGTTCTTTTATTATGTTTATTTGAGTGTGATACTTGGTTTCCAGAAACCTTACCTTTACCACATACGCTACATACTTTTGCCATCTACGCACACCTCCTTAAAATGATAACTATTTAAAGACTAAAAACATATTTATATTATCATAAATAACAAAAATTTGCAATAGAAATATATATTTGCCTTACACATATTGAAGAATTTCTTATTATCATATAAAATTATATATATAATTTTATATAAAGTAAATATATTTGGAAAATAATTATTATTTTTCTTTGAATATATATACTATAGAAGAAATTTTATCCAAAAACTTTTCTAGGTTTAAATTATACCATATTTATAGTATGATATGATTATAATTTTATATAATAAATAAGTAAAAATAGTAAAAAATAAATTAAGAAGTATTTTTAATAAAAATAAGCTTAAGGGGGTCAACCATGAGTGCAAAGGTAACGAATCAATATGGAAGTATAGAAATAGATAATCAAGTAATAGCTCAAGTCATATATAGAGCTGCAATGGAAAGTTATGGTTTAGTAGGTTTAGCGTATAAATCTAAAGGAATAGTAGAGTTATTAAAAGGCGAAAACGCTACTAAAGGTGTTAGAGTTGAAGAAGTTGAAGAAGATGCCATAGCAATAGAACTTTATGTTATAATACAATATGGTACAAATATATCTACTGTTGCCAATAATATAATAGATAGAGTAAAATATGTAGTTGAAAAAATGACTGGCGTAAGAGTCACTAGAATTGATATTAATGTACAAGGAATAAGAGTTAAGTAATTTCATAGGAGGAAACAAATGATTCAGTATATAGATGGTAAAAGGTTAAGAGAGATGTTTATTTCAGGTGCAAACAATCTCCAAAACAATAAAGATTTGGTTGACAAGTTAAATGTATTTCCTGTACCAGATGGAGATACAGGGACTAATATGTCATTAACTATATCTTATGCCTTAAAAGAATTAGCAAAAGTGGAAACTGATAACATATCGGACATAGGAAAGGCATTATCTAAAGGTTCTTTAATGGGAGCTAGAGGAAACTCAGGAGTTATACTTTCGCAAATAATAAGAGGTATAGCTAAGTCTATAGAAGGAAAAAGTAAATTATCAACAGATGATTTAGCAAAAGCTTTTAAAAATGGTTCAGATACAGCATATAAAGCTGTCATAAAACCAATTGAAGGAACTATACTTACTGTAGTTAGAGAAAGTGGCGAATTTGCAATAAAAGCTGCCAAAAAAGAAAAAGATATAGTAAAGTTTTTAAGTATGCTTGTAAAGGAATCTAATGCTTCATTAGAAAGAACTCCAGACCTTCTAAAAAATCTAAAAGATGCTGGTGTAGTTGACTCTGGTGGAAAAGGTCTTGTACTTATATACGAAGGAATGTTAGCTTCTATAAAGGGAAATGATATAGAAATAAAAAATGCTAACTTGGATGTTAATACTTCAGCAAGTATGGATTTTGCAAAGAGTACTACTAGTACAGATGATATAAAATATTGTTATTGTACAGAATTTATACTAGAAAGTTCTAAGGTAGAAGACACTAAAATAAGAGATATAATGATGGCTTATGGTGATAGCTTAGCAGTAGTTGGAGACGATGGAGTCATAAAGGTACATGTACACACTAATGACCCAGGAAATGTGCTTCAAGAAGCTCTAAAGTATGGTCAATTATTAACTATAAAAATAGAAAACATGAAGTTACAACATGAAAATACATTATTAGATGTAGAAGAGAAGAAAGAAAAAGAAGAGGAACCTTTAGAAGAAGAAAAAGAGTTTGGGTTTATAGCTACTTCTATGGGTGAAGGATTGGCAAATATATTTAAAGACTTTGGAGTTGACCATATAATAGAAGGTGGTCAAACCATGAATCCAAGCACAGAAGACTTTATGAATGCCATAAATAATATAAATGCTAAAAATATATTTATTTTCCCAAATAACAGCAATATAATAATGGCTGCTAATCAAGCTAAAGAATTGAGTGAGAAAAATATAATAGTTATACCTACAAAAAACACACCTCAAGGATTTGCTGCATTAGTAACATTTAATGGAGAGTTAAGTGAAGATGAGAATAAAGAAGCTATGATGGATGCTTTAAACTCAGTTAAATCAGGTCAAGTAACTTTTGCTGTTAGGGATACAGTAATGAATGAAATTGATGTTAAAGAAGGTAATATAATTGGAATTGCAGAAGGAAATTTATTATCAGCAGGAGATTATGTGGATGAAGTAACATCAAACCTTATTGAAAAGTTGGTTGATGAAGATACTGCTATAATAACATTATTCTTTGGTGAAGATGTTACAGAATCTCAAGCAAATGAACTACGTACTTCTTTAGAAGAAAAGTTTGAAGATGTAGATGTAGAATTATATTATGGAGGACAACCTCTTTATTATTACTTAATTTCAGTTGAATAATGATTATAAGAACCTGTATGACCAAGTAGCTTTTATAAAGTTGGTTGTACAGGATTTTTGTGTAGTAGGTGATATATTTGTTGGATTTATATAAAGATGTTCAATATGTTAAGGGGATAGGACCTAAAAAAGCTGATAAGCTGAATAAATTGGGAATATTTACTTTAAAAGACTTATTGTATTATTTTCCAAGACAGTTTGAAGATAGAAATAATCTAAAGAAAATAGCACAATTAGAGGATGATGAGAAAGTTACAATAAAAGCAGTCATATCAAGTATAAATACGTTTAGTCCAAAAGAAGGTATGACATTGACAAAAATTGATGTGAAAGATGAGACTGGTTCAGCTAAATTGGTGTTTTTTAACAAGAGTTATATAAAAAATACATTTCGTCCAGGTGATTCAATATTAGTTTTTGGTAAGGTTAAGAAAAAATTTAATAATTTAGAGCTTACATCATGTGAGTTAGAGTATCTTACTAATTCACCTAAGAATACGTGTAGATTTATGCCTGTGTACCAGCTTACATATGGTGTTACAAATAAAGAAATTATGAGTATAATTAGAACAGTACTTGAAGATAAAGAACTAATTATACAAGAATATATGCCAAAGAGAATTATAGAGAAGTATAGACTATGTAATATAGATTTTGCAGTTAGAAATATACATTCTCCAAGCAATAAAGAATCATTAAAAATAGCTTTATATAGAATTGTATTTGAAGAATTACTTATACTACAACTTGGATTATTTGTATTTAAAAGTGGAAGAAATAAAGAAGATGGAATAAAATTTGAAATAAGTAAAGATTTAAAAAACATAATAAGTTCTTTACCATTTAAATTGACTAAAGCTCAAAATCGAGCATTGGATGAAATTATACAAGATATGGATTCGGATAAAATAATGAATAGGTTAGTTCAAGGTGACGTAGGGAGTGGTAAGACAGTAGTAGCCCTTTTGGCACTTGCAAATTGCGTTTTAAATGGATATCAAGGCGCTTTGATGGCACCTACAGAGATATTAGCAGGACAACACTATATTTCTCTTACTGAATCTCTGAAAGATTTTGGAATAAATGTAGGCTTATTAATAGGTAGCCTTACAAAAAAACAAAAGGATACAGTATTAGAACAAATCAAAAATAATGAAATTGATATATTGATAGGAACACATGCACTAATAGAAGACAAGGTTGAATTTAACAATATTGGTTTAGTTATAACAGATGAGCAACATAGATTTGGTGTTATGCAAAGAAGTAAGCTTTCAATGAAAGGTGCAAATCCAGATATATTAGTAATGACAGCTACACCAATACCTCGAACTTTAGCACTTATACTTTATGGAGATTTAGATATTTCTATTATAGATGAACTTCCACCAGGGAGACAACCAATAGAAACACTTGCTATCGAAAATAATAAAAGAGATAGAGCCTATAATAACCTTGTAAGAAGAGAGGTTGAAGCAGGCAGACAGGTATATATTGTATGTCCTTTGGTAGAAGAAAGTGAAGCCATAGAAGCTAAATCAGCTGTTGAACTTGTAGAGGAATTAAGAGCTGAATATTTCCAAGATTTAAGGCTTGGATTGCTTCATGGTAAAATGAAGTCAAGTGAAAAAGACGAAGTAATGGGTCGTTTTAAAAATAAAGAAATAGATATTTTAGTATCAACAACAGTTATAGAAGTTGGTGTCAATGTCCCAAATGCAACACTAATGATAATAGAAAATGCAGAGAGATTTGGACTTGCACAATTACATCAGCTTAGAGGACGAGTTGGGAGAGGAAGTCATAAATCGTATTGTGTACTAATTTATGATTCTAAAACAGAAGTATGCAGACAGCGAATGGCTATAATGGAAGAGACAAATGATGGTTTTAAGATTTCAGAGAAGGATTTAGAAATAAGAGGGCCTGGCGAGTTTTTTGGAACAAGGCAACATGGACTTCCAGAACTCAAAGTAGCAAACTTGTTTAAACATATAAAAATATTAAAGTTAGCTCAACAAGAAGCTAGATATATATTAGGTGAAGATAATAATCTACAATTGAAAGAAAATATGCCGCTTAAAAAAGAAATTATAGATAAATTTAAAGATACATTGAAAGAAATTTCATTAAATTAATTTTAGATTATGTTAAAATATTATTAATGTAATAATGTGCTGAAGGGAGATTGTCATATTGAGAGTAATTTCAGGAAAAGCGAGAGGATTAAAACTAAATACTCCAAAAAATGAAGATGTAAGGCCAACTACAGATAGAGTAAAAGAATCTCTATTTAATATAATAAATTCATATATAATGGAAAGTGAAGTTCTGGATTTATTTGCTGGGACGGGTTCTTTAGGAATAGAGTGTTTATCTAGAGGAGCCAAGGCATGTACTTTTGTAGATATCAGTAAGGAAAGCATAGATATTGTTAAGTCTAATATAAAAAAGGCAAGAGTTGAAAATGAAAGCATTATTTTAAACCTAGATTTTAAAACTGCTGTAGACAAGCTTAAATCACAAAATAGTAAATTTGACATAATTTTTATGGACCCTCCATATTATAAAAATATGTTTATAGAAGCTATTGAAAAAATTGATAATTCTAATCTGTTGAATGAAGATGGAATAATAGTTGTAGAACATGATACTAATGATTTGTTTCCAGACAAAATATGTAAATTAGAAAAAACTAGAGATAAGAAATATGGAAATACTACATTAACTTTTTATAAGATGGAGGCATAATATGGAAAATAAACCTAGAAAAGCTATATTTGCAGGAAGCTTTGACCCAATTACTAATGGACATTTAGATATTATTTGCAGGGCTTCTAAGTTATTTGACGAATTACAAATAGGAGTATTAAATAATCCTAATAAAAAAGGTCTATTTAGCTTTGATGAGAGAGTAAAGCTTATAGAAAAAAGTACAAGCCATTTAAATAATATAAAAGTTGTAACTTTTGATGGTTTATTAATAAATTACTGTCAGGAAAATGGGATTGGAGCACTAGTTAGAGGTGTGAGAAGTGGTGCTGATGTTGATTATGAACTTCAAATGGCTCATATGAATAGAGAACTTAATCCAAATATAGAGACTATAATTTTACCAAGCTGTACAAAATACTCATTTATAAGCTCATCTTTGATAAAAGAGGTTTTGCTCTTTGATGCTGATATAAAAAATTTGGTTCCAAAGATTGTTTTGGAAGAATTAAAGAAAAAAACTACTGGGGGTAATTGATATATGAAGATAGATTTAGAAATGATTGAACTATTTGATCAATTAGAGGAGATATTCAGAAGTGCCTCTACGATTCCTTTCTCACATAAATGTACGGTAGATAAAGACGAAGTTTTAGCCATAATTAACGACATAAGAACTTTGATACCAGAGGAAGTGACACAAGCAGTATGGATTAATAGAGAAAGAAATAAAATAATAAGCCAAGCTAAGCAAGATGCTGCAAATATAGTTGAACAAGCAAAAAAAGAAGCTGAAAGAATACAACAAGAGTATCATGAGAATATAGAAGAGTTAAAGAAAAATTCTGAAGATGTGGTAAAAGCATATGTAGAATCAAGTGAACCTGTTGTTCAAGCAGACCAAAGAGCTAAGGAGATAGTTGAGAGAGCTGAAAGAATAGCAAATGAGATAAGAATTGGGTCAATTGAATATGCAGAAGATGTGCTTTCTAGTGTTGAGTATAATCTGAAGGAAATATTAGAAGAAGTAAAAAGAGATAAGAATGAACTTAGACCTAAAAAGTAAATTTTAAATGAATAAAGTGGGGCTATCATACAAATAATTTTAAATGATTTGTGATAGCTCTTTTTTATTATAGAAATTCTTTTAGATTAGAGTTAAAATGTGCAAAATTATAAAATCATGTGCAATTATTTGGTATGGAATTATATATAGAAAATATAGATAATAAAATTAAGGAGGTAGTATGAAAGAAAGGGCTAAAAAAATATTAGGTTTTATTATTAAAAATAATAATGTAACATCACAAGAATTACAAGAAAAGTTTAATGTATCAAAGAGAACTATTTATTATGATATCTTAGCTATAAATGAACAACTAGGAAAAAATGGTAATATAAAAAATGTAAAACACAAATTTACATTTGAAGGTAACTTAGTTAATGCAAGAAAAATAATTTCAACTGAAGAAGATAAGTTTTTGGATAGTGACTATAGAAGAACTTTTATATTAAACAAAATATTACTTGGTGAAAAGATATCTATAGAAAAACTAACAAATGAAATGTTACTTTCAAAAAATACAGTAGTGCAGACAATAACTGATGTAAAAAAATACCTTCAGACAATGGGATTGAAACTAGAATATAATGGAAAATACAAAATTATAGGTGATGAATATGCTATTAGAGAACTATTTTTATTACTTACACAAGAAAATGTACTAGAAATTAATTGTATAAGTGAGGAAGTCACTAAATTTGATACAAAAGGATGTATAAATCTTACAGATTATTCTTTATTAAATCTAACTAAGTTTACAGAATTTGTAAATAAAAGGATAAGAGATGGGAAAACATTATACTCATATAAATACCTAAATGAAGCTAAAAAAATTAGTTACTTTAATAATTGTAAAGACCTTCTATGTGAAGAAGCAAATGAAAATGAACAGGCTTATGTATGTACTTATGTAAGTTCACTACCTAGTTTAAATAGTGAAATTAAGGGAGATGTTGTTGAAGAATATGTAGATAAACTTATAGACAAGTTTGAAGTGAATACAGCAATAAAATTAGAAAGTAAGCATGAATTTAAGAAAAACATTTTAAGACATCTACATTCTTCTTACAACAGAATAAGATTTAAGTTCCCTATTAGCAACCCCATGCTAGATGAAACAAAGTATAAACATGAGTCACTTTATAAAATTATAAAATCAATTATAGAGAATGAAGAAGAGTTTCCTATATTTGAGGGTATAAGGGAAGAGGAAATAGGGTTTATAGCAGCATATTTTGGTGGATATCTAAGAGGGTCTAGAGATAATGGTCTAAGAAGAAATAAAGTTTTATTAGTTTGTCCTAATGGTCTTATGGTATCGAAAAGCTTGGAAATACAGCTATACAAATATATACCAACTATAGAAATAGTGGGGATAGTGTCTATTAAGCAACTGAAAGAAGTAAAAGTATACTACGATTACATAATTACGACTATCGATATACAAGATGTAAGTAATGTAATAGTTGTAAATCCTCTTTTAACAGCATCAGATATTCAATTACTTATGAATAAACTCATAAGTGTAAAGGAAAATGATAAATATTTCAATCTTGAACTAATAATGCAAGTTATAAGAAAAAATGGAGTTATTAATAATGAAGAAGCACTAAAGTCTGATTTATTAAACATAATACACAAGATAGATGAAGGAGAGATGTATCAACCAATGTTAAAGGAATTAATTAATGAAGAAAGAGTTAACATAGTAAGTAGTGTTAAAGATTGGAAAGAGGCAATAAAAATAGCCTCAGAACCCTTATTAGAAGATAATTCTATAGAAGAGTTATATGTAGAGAATATGATAAAATCAGTTGAAAAATATGGACCTTATATTGTTTTAGCTGACAGATTTGCTCTACCACATGCAAGTTCTAAAGAGGGAGTAAACAAGCTAGCGATGTCTTTACTTATAGTAGAAGAAGAAATTGACTTATTAGGAAAGCCAGTAAACATATTCATGGTACTGGCTGCTATAGATAATACTACTCACATTAGAGCATTAGCATCACTATCAGAGATGATGTATGAAGAAGAAAATATAAAGTTAATAATTAATAGCAATAAAAGTTCAATACTAGAGCTTATAAATAAACAAAATTAGGAGGACTAAAAAATGAAGATATTAGCAGTATGCGGATTTGGTGTAGGTTCATCAATGGTGTTAAAAATGACAATACAAAAAGTTTTAAAGCAGTTAGATATAGAAGGTGAAGTAGAAAATACAGATATAAACTCAGCTAGAGGAACAGATTGTGACTGTATATTTACAAGTCAAGAATTATTAAATGAATTAAAAGGAACTTGCAATGTGCCAGTATATCCAGTTAAGAAGTATATGGATTTATCAGAAGTTAAAGAAGTTGTTCAAACTTTTTTAAATGATAAGAAATAGTATAAATTTTTAAAAATAAATTTAAGATAAGTAAAATAGAATAAAAGATTACTAAAACTGAAAATAGTAAGAGGGAGAGGAGGAATTTAGTGGTACAAAACTTAAATAGTTGACCTATCACTAAAAAAATATAATGCTTGATTTTATTTCAAATAATATTTTACGTAATCCATCTATGCTAATTGGATTAATAGCAGCATTTGGTCTTATATTGCAGAAAAAGAAAGCATCAGATGTCATAAAAGGGGCATTACTTGCAGCTTTCGGAATCATAATCATGGAGACTGGAACAGGCATGTTAGTCAGTTCAATAGCACCAATTAATGGAGCTTTCCAGAGTATAAGTGGTGGTGCAGTAACAAAAGGTTTAAGTGATGTCACTTTTACTGCAAGTTATGGGGGGATTATAGGTTTAGCCATGTTTGTAGGTCTGGCTCTTCACTTAATGATAGCGAGGTTTACACCTATTAAGACTATTTTTTTAACAGGTCACATGCTTTACTGGTTCCCATTTATATTTGTAGCATCAGGAGTTGAAGCGGGATTAAGTGGTGGAGTATTAATAGCCTTTGCAGCAGTATTATCAGCACTTTACTGGTCAATAATGCCTTGGTTATTGAGAAAGTATGTATTTGATGTTATTGGAGACGAGTCATTTACACTAGGACATCCATCAGGTTGTCTAGCGCTTATATCAGGATTTGTTGCTAAGTTAGTAGGAAATAAAGAAAAGTCTACAGAAGATATAAACATACCTCAAAGTATATCATTCTTTAGAGAAATATCTATAAGTGGAGGAATGGCAGTATTTCTAATGTTTATAGTTGTTGGAATAGTGATACCAGATGCGTTTAAAGATGCTAATGAATTTATTGGAACATATGCAATAAAACAAGGTCTTTCTTTTGGGGCAGGTCTTATAATAATGCTTCATGGTGTAAGAATGTTAATAAATCAAATAATGCCTGCATTCCAAGGTATATCAGAAAAAGTTGTGCCAAATGCTCTACCAGCTTTTGACTGTCCAATATTATTTAATTATAAGCCAAATGCTGTATTAATAGGATTTTTAGTTGCCATGTTAACATCTACAGCTATGATTTTAATATGTAACTACTTTAATGTATTTAATATGTTACTTATACCACTTGTTATAACTTCATTCTTTGAGTGTGGAGCAGCAGCTGTAATAGGAGAATCACAAGGAGGCATACGTGGAGCTATAATAGGTACAGCTGTAGCTGCAATATTTATGGTAGCTTTAGTAGGAGTATCTGCTGTAATTTACTCAGGTACTATTCAAAACTGGATACTAATATTTGGTGGTAATGACCTTTCTTTATTTGGCATAATCAGTAAATTTATGGGGTCATTATTTGGAGGAGTATTATAGACATGGAATTTAAATACATAAGTGAGATAAAGAGATTAATCGATATAATAGAAAATGAAGAAAAAGCCAATATGGAAAGAGCAGTGGAAATCCTTGTTCAAGCAATAGAAAACAAGAAAGCAATATTTTCTTTTGGAGCTTCACATGCAGGAATACTAACAGAAGAATTATTCTACAGAGCAGGTGGTTGTGTTCTTATAAATCCAGTATTTGCGAAATCTTTGATGTTAGATACAGCACCTATAACCCACACTAGCAAGATGGAAAGGTTAGAAGGATATGGTTCAACCTTAGCTGATAAGACTCCAATTAAAGAAGGAGATGTAGTTATAATTCACTCAGTATCTGGTAGAAATCCAGTAAGTATAGAATTTGCTATAGAGGCTAAAAAAAGAAATGCAATAGTAATATGCATAACCAATTTAAGTTACTCAAAGAGTGTATCATCAAGACATTCTTTAGGGAAAAATCTTTATGAAGTATGTGATTTGGTAATAGATAATCATGGTCAAAAGGGAGATGCTTGTGTAGAAATAGATGGTCTAAATCAAAAAGTTAGCCCAACTTCTACTGTAATTGCAACTACTGTTATGAATTCTATTATAGCTCAAATTACTCAAGAACTAGTTAATAGAGGATTAAAGAATCCACCAATTTTTTATAGTGCAAATATAGATGGTGGAGATGAATTAAATAAGAAGATTTTTGAAGAGTATAAAAATGTAATTCACTACGAATATTAAGGTGAAGGATGTGTTTTAATAAATTCTAAAGTATTATAACAATATAAATAAGTAGTATAAAATAAAGAGGATATCTCAAAATAGAGATAAGCCTCTTTTTAATTGTTGAAATGATGAAAATATATTTGATTTTATACAAAAAAGAGTCCTCATGAACTAAAAAGCCCATTTTGGGAAACGTTGTCATAGAAAAAAACTATAATAAAAAAAAGTGCATAGAAAAAACTGATTAGACAATAAATACACGCTTTGATAATATTTTAAATGGAATAAAATATGTAGAATTATAATGAAAAATAAAATAAGATGGAGGGAATAAAATTGGGTATGTTGAAAAAATTATGTTCACTAGCTATGGTGGTAATTATGACTACAACTCTTATAACAGGGTGTTCAAGCGGGAATGGAAAAGATTCAAAAAAGGATGGAGAAAAAGAAAAGTTAGTTCTTTGGATGCCACCAGTAGAAGATAATATGAAGGAAGTTTGGGACCCTATTTTAGATAAATTTGAGGAAAAAAATAACTGCGAAGTAGATTTACAGATAATTCCTTGGGACAATTATTCTGAAAAATTTGCAACAGCTATAAGTGCTGATGAAGGTCCGGATGTGGGATATATGTATGCAGAAATGTATCCACAATTTATACAAAGTGGCGCAGTAGAAGATTTAACTAACTACGCAACTAAAGAAGACAAAGAACAATCTATTTATATAAAGACATCTGAAATGATGGGTGGAATGTATGGAATGCCATTCCAAGCAGCAAATCCAGGTGTACTGTACTATAACAAAGATATCTTAGAAAAAATAGGAGAAAAACCTCCTAAAACATGGGAAGATTTTAAAAGAATCTGTAAAAAAGCAACACAAGATACTGATGGTGATGGAAAGATAGACCAATGGGGATTGGCTCAAGGATGGGGAGCTAAAACTTTTGGTAACTTAAATTGGAACTGGTACCCTTACTTGTGGCAAGCTGGTGGGGATATATATAATGATGATTTAAAATCAGTTAAGTTTAATAATAAAAATGGTTTAGATGCAGCAAATTTCTTAAAAGAATTACAAGCATATGTACCTGAAGATTCTTTATCTAAAGATAGTAATGAAATAATAGAAAGTGTATTTGGTCCAGGAAAAGCAGCATTTACAGTAATGCTATCTTCTGCTGCAACAAGTGTATTTGATAAATCATTCCCAGACTTAAATTGGGGATTTGTAACTGGATTAGAAGATAAGAAAGCAGCGACTTTTGGAGCAGTAGACCATTTATCTCTAATGTCATCAGCAAAAAACAAAGAACTTGCATACAAACTAATACAACATATGTTAAGTGTTGAATCGATGACAGAATTCCATAAAGCAATACCAAGAGCACCAATAACAAAAGGTGAACCATATCAAGGTGATGAAAGATTTAAAGAAATGGTTGAAAATGACAAAGATATATATAGACCATTGGTTGTAGGTCCTCATGGTGTTGAAATATATGAATATTTATGGAAAGAACTTCAAACAATGATTTCAGGAGATAAAACTCCAAAACAAGCATTGGATGATGCTGCAAAATATTCAAATGATTTATTAGCACAATAAAAGTTTACAGCTGTAAGACGTTTTATAGTATCTTGCAGATTAAAATTAGCATTGTATCATAGTACAATGCTAATATTTATATTGGAGAGGATAAAATGGAAAACTTAGTTAGAGATTTTGAAGGAAATTCAAAAAAGAAAAGAATAAGATTGAATATTAAACCATATATCTATATATTGCCATTAGGTATAATTTTAGTGGCATTTTATGTGATACCAATAATAATGTCAATATATTTTAGCTTTACAAAGTATAACATTATTAGTCCAGCTACATTTATAGGTTTAGAAAACTATAAAAAGTTGTTTACAGATGAAACACTAAAAGTATCTATTATAAATACAATTAAATTTACTATTGTTGTAGTACCATGTCAGACTATTTTATCATTGGTTTTGGCGGTTTGGATTACTGGGAAGGGAAATAGTAAAATAGCTTCATTTGCTAAAGGTGCAATATTTATACCAGTATTATCATCTATGGTTTTGATAGGTATGGTATGGAGAGCTTTATTAAATGGTGAAGGTTCAATTGTATATCAAGTATTAGGTGTTTTTGGCATAGAGTCTTCCAAACTTTTAGGAGACAGTAAGACCGCACTACCTACACTTATGTTTATATCTATGTGGAAAAATATAGGGTATTTTATGGTGATTTACATTTCGGGAATAATGAATTTACCAAAACATTGTTATGAAGTGGCAAAGGTTGATGGAGCTACAAAACTTCAAGAATTTATGAAAATAACAGTTCCTTTATTGAAGCCAACAACAATAATGGTTGTGTTTTTAGGAACTATATGGTCACTACAGGTATTTGACTTAATCTATACTGTGACTGGTGGAGGACCAGGGATATCTACTATGAGTATAGTTATGCATGCTTTTAACTTGAACTTTAAAAATTTTAATTCTGGATATGCAATGACTGTAGCAAATGTATTATTCTTGTTGATAGCTGTAGTCTCAATTTTGCAGAATAAATTTGTAAGACGAGATAGTTCAGATATTTAGAAAGGTAGGTACAAAATGAAAGCGACAAGAAGATTATTGAGTGACGGTTTGTTATTATTTATAGCATGTGTAAGCTTGGTACCTTTTATATATATGTTGATAATATCTTTAAAGGTAACATATAATTCATATAATTTAGATATATCTTTTTCAACAGTGACACTACAAAATTATATAGATATATTTACTAAGAAAGGATTTACACAATACTTTTTAAATACAGCGATAGTATCTTTTTCAGGTGTAATATTAAACTTAGTATTTAGTACACTAGCAGGATATTCTTTTGCAAAGATGGATTTTAAAGGTAGTGATAAGTTATTTTTATTTATGATAATGACTTTAATTATACCATCTCAAGTTACAATGATACCACTTTATATAATAATGAAACATTTAGGCTGGATAAACAGTTACCTTGCACTTATTATGCCAATACCAACTGCATTTGGTGTATTTATAATGAGACAAGCTATTTTAGGAGTACCAAAAGAGCTATTAGAGTCAGCAAAAATAGATGGTTGTTCGGACCTTAGAATTTTAATACAAATAGTGCTTCCTCTAATTAAACCAGCATTAATTACATTAGCAATATTTACTTTTATGGGAGCATGGAATGAATTTATGTGGCCTCTTATAGCCACAACTAAAGATACAATGAGAACATTAACAGTTGGATTATCAACTCTTAAGACATTCCAGATAACAAACTATGGACAAATGATGGCAGGTGCAACAATAACATTTTTACCTCCATTTATTTTCTATTTGATTTTACAGAGTAAATTTGTAGAAGGTGTATCTCTGTCAGGAATAAAGGGTTAGATATTTTAATTTAAAATATAAAATAGAATTATGTAGATGTGGAGGAGTTTAAAATATGGAGATTTCATATGTATTGAAGGATTGTACATTTAAACACAATAAATATTCAGTTATAGAAGCTGATACTTGGGAACCTAAAGATTTAGATATTGTAGTAGCTAAGGGGGAGAAGTTTGCTTTTCAAATTATGCTAAAAGCGACGGAAGAATTTAATTGTACAATTGATGGAAGTAGTACTATATCATGGAAAGGTCTTGGAAATAGAGTAAGACTTAAGTTAAATGTACCTAATGAATTAGAAAATGATTTTAGTATCAATGTAATGGGATATGTTCAAGATGATACAAAGGCATTTGTAAATGATGCTATTTTGAGAGATAAAGATGTATTAGTAGAACAACATTTACCTCAAATGTTTTGGATTGAAGGTCAAGTACCTGAGGACTTTACAGAAGATAACTTTAATATAGGTATTGATGTATTCAAAAGCTTTGGATATGAAGATGAAGAAAAAGTTTGTACTATTGATGTACCTGTGGAAGTAAAAAATGTTGTATTAAAATCTTTAGATGAAAGCAGATTCTTTTTGGATTTATGGCAACATCCAAGTTGTTTAGCCAGAATGTATAAAGTTGAATTATGGTCTGATGTCCATTTTGAAATAATTGATAACTATTTAAAAGAACTAGCTTCTTTAGGGGAAAAAGTTGCAACTGTGATAGTTTCTGATTATCCATGGGCAGGGCAAAGTTGTTATAAAGTTTATAAAAATCCATCAAACTTATATGAATACAATATGGTGAGTGTTTCAAAAGGTATAGATGGAAAGATTAAATGTAATTTTGAAAGTATGGACAGGTATATAAATATAGCTAATAAGCATAAAATGGCTCAGGAAATAGATTTATTTGGTTTGTTGGGCAATTGGTGTGCTGGCGAATTTGGAAACCCTATAGAAGGCTATAAAGACCCAATAAGAGTAAGATATTATGATGAAAATGATAAGGTATTTAAGTTTATAAATAATACAGGAGATTTAAAAGAATATATAGGATTAGTTTTAAATCACTTAATAGAATGTGGGTTATGGGATAGAGTTAGAGTGATAGCTGATGAACCAAATAATCCAGAAGTAGTAAAAGAGTGTATCGAGTTTATAAACTCTACTGTAGATGAATATAAAGTTAAGTACAAATCAGCAACACATGACCAAAATTT
The DNA here is from genome assembly GCF_045900275.1 of Clostridioides sp. GD02367. NCBI lineage: Bacteria > Bacillati > Bacillota > Clostridia > Peptostreptococcales > Peptostreptococcaceae > Clostridioides > Clostridioides sp. GD02367. The sequence goes on from NZ_JBJODK010000006.1 coordinate 203,103, forward strand.
CTTAGATAGAGCTAAAGATGAAGTTGATGATATGTCAATAAACTTAAAACTTACTATTCAAAATTACAAAGATATAGACAAGTTAAAGAAAAAGGTTAATGATAAGGGTGGAATATTAACTTGGTTTGTATGCTGTTTTCCAGAGAAGCCAAATAGTTTTATAAGTTCTCCTTTTGTGGAAAATAGAATAATAGGATGGTATACTTATTATTTTGGTCTTGATGGATTTTTAAGATGGGATTACAATTTATGGACGGAAGACCCTTGGAGGGATGCAAGTTACAAATTCCCTATTTGGAAGGCTGGAGATATGTTCTTTGTTTATCCTGGAAAAGATTTAAAGCCAGTTAGAAGTGTTAGAATGGAGAATTTAAGATTTGGAATACAAGATTTTGAATTATTTACTATGTTGGAAAAAGAAAAGGGAAGAGAATATATAGAAGTTGAACTTATGCAAGAATTATTAAATAAAAAAGAAAATGCTGAGATTAAAGGTTTTGGAAACATAGAACTAGGATATTCACTTGATAATTTTGGATATGATAAAGTTAAAAAACAAGTGTTAGATTTATTGGATAAATTGTAAAAAAATAAAAGGCAGTATATTACTAAGTAGTTAAAACTATTTAGTAATATACTGCCTTTTTTTAGATGTATCAAGTATTTTTAAATTATAATCAATGTAAAGTTTATAAATGAGAATAATTATATATAACATGATGCAATTTAATTTGTTATAATAAAGATTGCATAATATTATGTAGAAAATAATATTGTTAGGGGGAGAGTAAGATAAAAAGAATAGGTGTTATTATAATATGTTTTTTAAGTATAGTGTTTGTTTGGTTTTATTTTATAATAAGAGGAAATAGTGATACAGTCACGATGCAACGAGGCATAAATATAGGTAATGCACTAGAATCACCCAAAGATTTTCCTTGGGATGTAAAAATGTCAAATAAATTTTTTGATGATATAAAAAATGCAGGTTTTGATACAGTACGTATACCTGTAAGGTTTTCTGATTATACATCAACTTCTAAAGATTTTAAAATTGATGAGGAATTTTTTAAGAAAATTGATGGATATATAAACTATGCGTTGGATAAAGATTTAATAGTTGTGTTGGATTTGCATCATTTTGAGGAAATTATGAAAGAACCAGAAGTTAATAAAGATAAGTTTTTAAAAATATGGCAACAGATAGCTAATAGATACCAAAGATACGATAAAAGATTGGTATTTGAATTGTTAAATGAGCCTAAAGAAAACCTATCTTCACAGTTATTAAATGAATACATTAAAGAAGCAGTAAATATAATTAGAAAAACTAACCCTAAAAGAACCATTATAGTTGGACCATACAATTTCTATCAAATTGATTATTTAAATGAATTAAATATTCCTAAAGATTCTAATATAGTAGTTTCTTTTCACTATTATGAGCCAAATGATTTTGCATTCCAAGGAAATATATACCACAAGGGCTTTGAACACTTGAGCAATATTACTTGGGAAGGAACCGATGAACAAATGGAGTATATAAGAAAAAGGTTTGATATTGTGGAAAATTGGGCAAATAAAAATAAAGTAAAGGTTTTTCTGGGTGAATTTGGAATAACAAAAGAAGCACCAGAAGCTTCAAGAAAAGCTTGGGTAAAAGCTGTAAGAAAAGAGGCTGAAAAAAGAAATTTTTCATGGGCTTATTGGGAGCTTGCTTCTGGATTTGGAATATATAATCAAACTGAAGGGACTTGGGATAAAGATATGTTAAATTCATTAATAGAAAAGAGATGATTTTTGTGAAAAAAAATTCAAAGAAAATACTTATAACTTTAACTATCATTACTAATATCATATATATTTTTTGGAGAATTTTTTATACAGTGCCTAAAGAAGAGGGGATGTTTGCATTAATATGCGCTATAATACTTCTTTTTGTAGAGATACTAGGAATGATGGAAATGTTTGTACATTATTATGGTATGTCAAATATTGAGTGTCCTGAAAAGCCAATTATAAGTGAAGAGCTTTATACACATGTGGATGTATTCGTTGCAACATATAACGAATCTGTTGATTTAGTGAGAAAAACTATAAATGGATGTATCCATATGCAATATCCAGATAAGAAAAAGGTACATATATACATATGTGATGATGGAAATCGTGAAGAAATGCGTATTCTAGCAGAAAAAATGGGGGTTAATTATATAACTAGAACGGAAAGAGAAGGAGCAAAAGCTGGGAATTTAAATAATGCAATGAAACATACAAATTCTCCTTTGATTGTTACATTTGATGCAGATATGATACCAATGCATGATTTCTTGATTGCTACAATACCATACTTTTTGAAAAATGAGCAAGCTAAAAAAGATGGAAAAGAAGAGGAGTATGAAAAAGTTGGTTTTGTGCAAACGCCACAAAGCTTTTATAATCCAGATTTATTTCAATTTAATCTGCACTCTGAAGGTAGAATTCCAAATGAGCAGGATTATTTTTATAGAGATATTCAGTTAGCTAGAAACAGAACAAATTCTGTAATTTATGGTGGTAGTAATACTGTTATTTCAAGAGAAGCTTTAGAAGAAGTTGATGGATTTTATACTAATTCCATTACAGAAGATTTTGCAACAGGTATATTAATTCAAAGCAAGGGGTATAGATGTTATGCTATTCCAGAAGTACATGCATCAGGTCTATCTCCTACTGACTTAAAAAGTCTTATTAAACAACGTGAAAGATGGGCACGTGGGTGTATACAAACTGGTAGACGACTAAATATTTTATTTAGGAGAGGTTTAGGTTTTTGGCAGAAAATAAGTTATATTTCTTCAATTACTTATTGGTATGCAAGTATAAAACGATTTGTATATATAATGGCACCTATATTATTTTCTGTATTTAATGTGATTGTAGTAAAATGTACACTACTTCAAGTATTGGTATTTTGGTTACCTATGTATATTCTAAGTAGTTTATCTCTTAAAATATTTTCTCAAAACATAAGAAATACTAGATGGACCAATATATATGAAACTATAATGTTTCAGTCTTTAATGCCATCAGTGATACTCGAAACGTTTGCAATATCCAAAAATAAATTTTCAGTCACAAATAAGAATAAGTTAGAAGAAAATAAAATGTATAAGTTTTTACAGGGTATCCCGTATTTTATTTATATAGTGTTATCTATAATAGGAATTTTAAAAATGTTTATATCAATATTTAAAATAGGTTCAATGACATATTCAGTCGTCTTGTTTTGGCTAATAGGAAATCTTTTCAATCTTGTTATGGCTACTTTATTTATATCAGGAAGACAACAATTAAGAAAGTCTGAGCGTTATGTTGCTGAAATTGAATTTAAGTTAAAGCAAAATTCTTATGTACTTTCTTCAAAGACAATCGATATATCAGAAAATGGATTTGCATTTTTGTTAGATAAGCCAGAATATATTTGTCCAGAAAAAGAGTTTGAAGTAGAGTTTAGAGAAAAATCAGGAAATGAGACGTATATAGCTAATATGAAAGCAAAGATTGTTAATGTTGTAGAAGTAAGTTCAAAATGGAAATATGCAGCCTATATTACACATATTGAAGATAATGAAGTAGATAACTGGATGTGTATTGTTCATGATAGAATACCTACTTTACCAATGACAATATCTAATCAACTAGGTTTCTTTGATGACTTGCAAATTAATGTAAAAAAACGTATTGAAAAAGCTAGAACATTATCACGAAGAAGTCCAAGAATCAATATGAATTTTCATATGGATGTAGAAAATATAGGCAAATTAAGAATGGTAAACTTTAATTATCAATATGTATTATTAAATTTTGAGAATAAAAATATTTATCCTAAAGAAGTAACATTGGAAATTAATGAAAATATTGTGTTAGAATGTGATTTATGTGAGGGCAAAACCGATGAAAGAGGTATTTTATATAAAGTAAATAACATTGACAGTATAATGCAAAATTTCTTTTTAAGAAATGAAATGATGGATTGGATATTACAAAATAAGACAGTTGTTGTTTCAGAACCTAGTAAAAAGAAAGAACAGAGTAATGATGAGTTTGAACCCATGGAATATATTTAGGAGAGATGAGATGAAAACTTTAAAAGTGTTTTTTTGTTCTGTGAAATATCTTATTTTGGTGTTTGTTTTTTTAATAAATGCTACTTTTATAAGTTCAGCAACGAGTGACAAAATATTAGATTTATCTTTTAAGAAGATAGATAATGACCTAAGTTCTAAGATTATACATGAAGATAGAAGTATAAAAATAGAAACAGATAGTTCTAAAAATGATAAGGAACATTATTTATATATTTATCAAAATATAAAAGAAAATTGGAGTATATACCATAATTTTTATATTGAGATTCAAAATAAAAACAAAAGTTCTCAAAGAATAAATTTAAGTATACAAAGTAAGAATATGCTTGAGTTTAGGTTAAAAGAAGGAAGTGAAGTATTTTTTGAAGATAAAAATATAATATATTCAGATAGAATAAAAGATGGATGTATAGAAGTGCCAGGAGAGTTTGATGGTAAAATATATGTGAATTTTAATAGTTTTATAAATGATAAGGATAATATATTACTGGATTCAAATATGCTATCAAATGTTGTCAGTTGGGGGATTACATTTATCCCATCTGATGAAGAACATAATGTTATTGCTATAAAAAAGTTATCTTTATTGGTTGAGGAGCAGTTAGAATCTTTGCATAATATTAAAATAATTGGTGATGAAGAAGTACAAATACCTGTATTGGGTCAAAGTATAAGTCAGTACGAGGTGCTAGGTCTTGAAAGTAATTCAAAAATTAAGTATTCTCTTACTGAAAAACAAGATAATGTAAATATATCTCAAACAGGTAAATTAACATTAAGTAATAAAGTTAAACCAGAACAAATTATTTTACAAGTTAATGTTGATGAGAAATTTAAAGTTGGAAAGAAAATAAAATTGACTCAGTCTTGGAGTATTAATCAAAAAGATAAAGATGGTGTTCCATATACATTAGTATCTCCTAAACAATCACCAACAGTACAAGATATGAAAAAGATAAACTTTATGAATAATATCATAATATTTATTCAAATTTTATTTATATCTTTAGTAATAATATGTTTTGGAATATATTTGTATTGGAAAAAACGCTCAAAAACTAAGTAGAGAGAGGAGGTTTGAGTGTGTTATTTTCAAGCTTAATTTTTTTATTTTATTTCCTGCCAATAACTTTAGTATTGTATTATATGTTTAGATTTAATCGAACTATACAAAATATGATATTGCTTGTTGTTAGTCTATTTTTTTATGCTTGGGGAGAACCGAAATTTGTTGTTATTATGGTAGCTTCTATAATAGTGAATTACATATTTGGTTTACTAGTAGATAGATATAGGGAAAGTAAAATAAAAGTAAAAGTTTTTTTAGTTTTAATGTGTGTATATAATATAGGTGTTTTATTTATATTTAAATACCTAGCTTTTGCACTAAGAAATATTAGCGAACTTATTAGTACTGAGTTGACTATACCTAGTATTGTTTTACCTATAGGAATTTCATTCTTCACATTTCAAGGGATGTCTTACGTTATAGACGTTTATCGTAGACATGGAGATGTTCAAAAGAATCCTTTTTATGTGGGGCTTTATATAGCTTTTTTTCCACAATTAATAGCAGGGCCTATAGTTAGATATGAAAGTGTAGCAGAACAAATTCATAATAGAAAGGAAACTTGGAACAAGTTTTCCATTGGGACTTGTAGGTTTATAACAGGTCTAGGCAAAAAAGTATTAATTTCAAATAATATGGCTATAGTAGCAGACTATATTTATACCATGAATAGTCAAGGAGAAATAGCTACATCACTTGCATGGCTTGGTTCCATAGCTTATACCCTGCAAATATTCTTTGACTTTTCTGCTTACTCAGATATGGCTATAGGTCTAGGTCTTATGTTTGGATTTAAATTTGAAGAAAACTTTAATTATCCATATATATCAAAATCAATTACTGAATTTTGGAGAAGGTGGCATATTTCTTTAGGAATGTGGTTTAAGAGTTATATCTATTTTCCGCTTGGAGGTTCTAGAGTGGCAAATAAAGATATTATGATTAGAAATATGTTTATAGTATGGTTATTTACTGGAATATGGCATGGAGCAGAATGGACATTTGTAATATGGGGAATTTTAAATTTTGTTTTCTTAATTATAGAGAGATTTATAATGCTTGAAAAAATTGAAAATCGTAATTTTATAAAGCATGTTTACACTTTATTAGTAGTTAATTTTGGGTGGGTATTGTTTAGGTCACCTAATTTAAAAGAAGCATATAATTATTTTAAAGCTATGTTTGGAGGAAATGGAGCCATATGGAGTGATTATACATATATGTTTTTGAAAGAATATTGGATTTTCTTTATATTTGCATTTATTTTTAGCATGCCTATTGCGAAGAAAATCAATAAGTTTGTTGTTGAACAGGCTAAATACAGTATGCTATTTAATGTGTTTTATCCAATATCGGCAATTTTATTATTCTTTATTTCTGTGACATATTTAGTAACTGGAAGCTATAATCCATTTATTTATTTTAATTTTTAGTTAAGGGGGAAAAGTATGAATAGATTTTTTAAAGTAAGATTAATAACAGCAATCATATTCTTAATTGTTTTATTCGCTTTCTCTATCTTTAATATTTGTTATTCTGGAAAAGATATGATACAGGAAATAAAAAATTCAGTTGCTGAGAAAAGTAGTCTAAAAGATACAATATCATCTATTGATAATACCGTAAATGATAAAGTAATATATAAAAACACATTTATTGAAACTTATGGATATTTACAAAAGCTAATGGGTAAAAATGAGTTTTCAAAGTTTAGTGTTGTAAAGGATACTTCTGGGAAGATGCATTATACATATTTTGCTAAAGCTCCAAATCAAGTTGGAGTACTAGCAGATAGGGTGAGAAAATTCTCTGAGGAGATGAACAAACAAAACACTAAATTAGTTTATTTAATGACTCCAGATAAATATATAAAAGGAGTGACAAAATTTCCAAAAGGGATACCTTATTCTTATAGCAATGAGACTGCAGATAATTTTTTAAATCAACTAAAAAAGTACAATGTCGACTATATTGATTTTAGGGAAAGTATTTTAAAAAGTGGCATTCCAAAAGATGATTTATTTTTTAAAACAGACCATCACTGGAAAGTAGAAACTTCTTTTTGGGCGTTTGGTGAACTAGTTGAACAACTTAATAAAAAATACAGTATGAATTTAGATGAAAATCATTATTATAGAGATAAGGATAATTATAATTCAATTGTATACCCTAAATCATTTCTTGGTTCTATGGGAAGAAAGACTGGTATTTTGTATGGTGGTATAGATGACTTTACATTGATTTATCCTAAATTTAAGACTGATTATACTTATTATACAGATTCTAAGTCACAGAAATTTGAATTAAAAGGAAGGTTTGAAGAGAGTCTGATATTGTCATATCCTTTTAATGCAGACCTTAATTTAATGGATGGTCAATCTGATAAGTATTTTACTTATTTATTGGGAAATAGACCATTAGTTAAAATAAAAAATATAGAAAATCCAGAAGGATTAAAAGTGCTATTTGTTAAAGACTCTTTAATTGTACCAACAGCCGCATTCTTTTCTTCTGTTTGTTCAACTATAGATATGATAGACCCTAGATATTATGATGGAGATATTTTGGAATATGCAAAGTCTCAAGACTATGATTTTGTTTTTATATCTGTATATCCTCAAAATCTTACAAAAGAATTCTTTCCATTTTGTGAGTAAATTTGTAAATAAAATAAAAAATAAATGGGAATGCCTCATGAACTTTTTAGTTCATGAGGCACTCTTTTTTAGATGAAATCAAATATATTTTTATTATTTCAACAATGAAAAAGAGGCTTATCTCTATTTTGAGACAGCCTCATTTATTTTCATGCTTATTTTAAGAAATATTTTTTTTACTAAATACTTCTTTATCGACTTTTCCAAGTGATTTTCCTACAGTAATTGATGATACCATAGCACCATTAACATTTACCATTGTACGTCCCATATCTAATATAGGGTCTATTGCAAGGATTCCACCAACTAATGGAAAATAAGAGCCAAGGCCAACTCCAGATATAACAACTGAAACTGCCATTGTAGCAGTTCCTGGAAGTCCTGCTATTCCAAAAGAACTAATTGTTATAACTATTAACAACATAACATAAAAGCTTATGTCCATGTTTACGCCAGCCATATTGGCAAGTGTAACAGCCATTAAAGCAGGATATATACCTGCGCAACCATTCATACCCATATTTGCACCTAGACTTGCTGTAAAGCTTGATACACCCTCATCAACTCCATGATTTTGTACTAAGCTTTCTATCGTTACAGGCAATGTTCCTAAACTAGAACGCGAAGTAAATGCTAGAAGTAGAGCTTCAGTTGAATTTTTTATATAAGTAATGGGATTTAGTCCATTTAAAGTTATAAAAATTAAGTGTATAACAAATAATACTGCAACTGATATATAAAGTGCTAATATAAAATGTAAAACAGATACTATTGAGCTAATACCTTGTGAAGTTATTGTATTTGCAAGTAGGGCAACTACAGCATAAGGCATAAATTTGATAACAGTCATAGATACACTTACAATTATTTTGTAAGATGCTTCTATAAAATCTATAAATGGTTTTATCGTTTCAGAATGTTTTTTGTTTAATCTTTTTATTGATGTAGCTATAAATGTAGCAAATATTATTGTAGCTACGATATTTCCATTTGCCATAGCCATTACAGGATTTGATGGAAGTAATCCTCTTAAAGTATCCACAAGAGAATTTATTTCTTTAAGTTCTTGAGTTCCTCCCAAAGCAGGTAGATTAACTCCTATACCCAACTTCATTATATTTGCAACTACAATTCCAACAATAGCAGCTATAGCAGTAGTAGTAAGAAGCATACCTAAAGACCTAAAAGTAAGTGTCCCAAGATTATTATCTTTCATATTAATAATTACCTTTATAATTGATAAGAAAACTAAAGGTACTACTAACATTTTTAATAAGTCCATAAATCCAGAGCCAAATAGACTATACCATTTACTTACTTCTTGTAGCCAAGTAACTTGAGTTGTATCATTAGGAAAACCAGCAAAAGCTTGAATTATAATTCCTAATATAAGTCCGAGTATTGTAGCATATATTGTTCTCAATGAAAATTTGATTTTTTTCTTTTCAAATTGCCTAACAATAAAGAATGTACCTAAAAGCAAGATTATAAAAAAAATCGTTTTAAAATCTGTAATCATAAGAAATTGTGATAAGAATGAACTTTCCAATATTTTTTCTCCTTTATCTAAAAATAAATTTTTCTAAGTCTAAATAATATCAATATATTAAAAAAATGTCAATATTATATCATAATTTACCAACATAGAATAAATTAATTTAATTTACATAAATGTGATTAAATACAGAAAAATAGGGTATAATATGTGTTTAAAGAATTTGGCTTTGGGTAAGAAAAGATAAAATAGCTTTTGTGAAATTTGATTTCAAACAAAATGATGTGAAAAAAATAACATCAATTTATTATAAAGATGTGTACATAGAATATATATCAAATTAAAAGCTCAAAATAAGTAAAGAAATTAATTAGACATCAAAGGAGAGATAAAATGAGAGTAATAATAATTGGTGGTGTTGCAGCTGGGATGAGTGCTGCAGCTAAATTAAAAAGAATGAAACCTGAATATGAGGTTATTGTTTACGAAAAAACAGAGATAGTATCTTTTGGTGCTTGTGGATTGCCATATTTTGTTGGTGGATATTTTGATGATGCTAATGACTTATTAGCAAGAACACCTGAAAAACTTAGAGAATCTGGAATTGATTTAAATATATTTAAAGAAGTTATTGAAGTTGATAGTGAATCTAAAAAAATAAAAGTAAAAAATATAAAAACAGGTGAAATACATGAAGATTACTATGATAAATTGATGATAGCAACTGGGGCAAGAAGTATTATGCCTCCTATAAAAAATGTAGAATTGAAGAATGTTTCTATGTTAAAAAGTTTAGATGATGGAGAATATTTAAAAAAGATTTTAAGTGACAAAGAAAATAAAAGAGTTACAATAATAGGTGCTGGATTTATAGGATTAGAAGCAGTTGAGGCATGTAAGAAGTTAGGCAAAGATGTACATGTAATTCAATTGGAAGATAGAATATTACCTCAAGTATTTGATAAGGAAATTACAGATGTTTTAGAGGAAGAAATAAGAAGACATGATGTTAAATTGCACTTGGATGAAATGGTTGTAGAGCTGTATGGAGAAGATAAAGTAGAAAAAGTTATAACAAATAAAGGAGAAATAGATACAGATGTAGTAATAATTGCTACTGGTGTTAGACCTAATACAGAGTTTTTGTCAAATACTAATATAGAAATGCTAAAAAATGGAGCTATAGTAGTTGATGAGTACGGAAGAACTTCTGTAAAAGATATATACTCTGCTGGTGACTGTTCAACCATAAAGAATATAGTAAGTAATGAAAATGTATATGTACCTTTAGCAACTGGAGCTAATAAATTAGGTAGGATAGTAGGAGAAAATCTAGGAGGAAGAGAAGTTTCTTATCAAGGTTCACTATCTTCAAGTTGTATAAAAATTATGGATATGGAAGCAGCTTCAACTGGAATTACAGAAAGACAAGCTAAAGCTTTAGGTATAAATGTTAAATCTAAATTTATTTCTGATTATAATCAAACTCATTATTATCCAGGAAGAAATAAGATATATGTAAAACTTGTTTATGATGCAGATACAAAAGTTATTTTAGGAGGACAAGTGGCTGGGTTTAAGGATGCTGTACAAAGAGCAAATGTATTGGCAGCTGCTATTTTTGGAAAAATGACCACAAATCAGCTTGGAATGTTAGACTTGTGTTATGCTCCTCCATTTGCAAGAACCTGGGATGTGTTAAATGTGGCTGGAAATGTATCTAAATAATATTATTTAGATTATAGCCAACAAGTAATTGAAGGAATGAATTTACACGAAAATATTTCTATAAATGTAAAATTCATTCCTAAGTTTTTGTTAATAAATATAAATAGATATTTATTCATCAAAATTTAAGTGTAGGCTTAGCCTATCTTCTCCAAGAATTGTATTTTCAAAAACATTAGTGGCATTTTCTAAGTACATATTAGGCATATCTAATGATGGACTAAAATGTGTTAATAAGAGTTGTTTAACATTTCCTAGTTTTGCAAGATTTGCAGCTTCTCTAAAAGTCATATGTTTGTTTTTAACAGCTTTTGATATATCTAAATCATCGCCATACATAGCTTCACATATGAATAAATCGCTATTTTTTATAAAGCTTGGTATTGATTCTATAGGTCTTGTATCAGTCGTAAGACTTATTTTAACGCCCTTTCTTGATTCTCCTAAGACCATATCTGGAGTGTACTTTTTTGAATCTAAAACTACACTTTGACCTTCTTGGAGTTTTTTCCACAATATTTTAGGAACTTCATTTCTAGTTGCCTTATCTATATCAAATTTAGGATTTCTTCTAAAATTAAAACTATACCCTAAACACTCTATGGAGTGTTCTAAATCAATTGTTGAAATTTCTACATTTCTTAAAAACTCATTATCTAAAGTAAAATTACCTTGAGGATTTTCTATGATTTTTAAAGTATATGGTATATATTCTACTAAATTTCTCATAGAACGAATACAATCAACTATTCCAACTGGGCCAATTATAGTTAAATCACTTGTACGACCACTATTTCCAATCGTTGATAAAAGTCCTAAAAGTCCAAATATATGGTCACCATGTAAATGGGTTATACAAATCAAGTCTATATCTTTAAAGCCACATTTTTTTAGCTTCATGGATACCTGAGTGCCCTCACCACAATCAATTAGTATTTTTCTACCTTTATAGTTTATGAACACAGAAGATAGAAATCTGTTTGGCATAGGGACATTTCCACCACATCCAAGTAAAGTTAAATCTATCATTTTTTCCCCTTTCTAAAATTAACACAAATCTGTTGTTTGTTTTTATTATAATATCCTATTATAATTATTTTAACATTAAATATATCAATAAATGTGTATTTGAGTCAAGAAATATTGTCAAATAGTTTTTTTGTATTGAAATATATAAAAACTTTATGAGAAGAAATTGAATTTTATTTTTAGAAACATTTAAAGGAGGATAAATTAATGAAAATATTAAAGAAAATAACTATTTTGTCATTGATTACATTAACTTTGGTTGGATGTAGTAATGGAGAAAGTAAAAAAACTATTGAAGGTTCTAAGAAAACTCAAAGCTCTAAAGAATATGAACAAGCAATAATAGTACATAAAGATGCAAATATATTGAAAGATAGGTATGAGCCACCAAAAGGTTTTAAAAGAGTGGATGTAGAAAAAGGTAGTTTTGAATCATTTCTTAGAAATACTAAGTTGAAAAATTATGGAGAAAAGGTAAAGTATTATGATGGCAGAACTAAGGAATCAAAAGGCATTTATGATAGTGTATTCGATGTTGATATTGGTAATAGAGATTTACATCAATGTGCAGATGCAATTATGCTTATGAGAGCTGAATACTTATATCAGAATAAAAGGTATGACGAAATAAGTTTTGATTTTGTCGATGGTTTTAAGGCTAAGTATTCAAAGTGGGTAGAAGGATATAGAATTTCAGTAAAAGATAGTGGTTCAAGTTGGTATAAATCAACTGAATATTCAACATCTTATGAGAGCTTTAGAAAGTTTATGGATATAGTATTTGCTTATTCAGGAACTTTATCTCTTGAAAAAGAATTGAAACCTGTAGAAGTTGATGATATGAAGATAGGAGATGTTTTTATAATTGGTGGAAGCCCAGGACATGCAAGTATAATTATGGATATGGCAGAAAATGAAAAGACTGGAGAAAAAGTATTTATGATAGCTCAAAGCTATATGCCTGCACAACAAACTCAGCTTCTTATTAATCGCAAAAACGCAAACCTAAGTCCTTGGTATAGTTTAGACTTTAAAGGTGATTTAACAATACCTCAATGGACTTTTAAAAGAGACCAATTGAAAAGATTTTAAAATAATTTTATATAAAATAAAAGAAAAATACATATGAGAAAAAATGTAATTAGATTAAAACTAATTGGATATGGACAAAATTAAATTGATAGATAGATATTAAAGGTTATGTTAATTAATCTTATGTATATTTAATATTTATCTAAAAGGTTTTATGTAAAATATAAATTTTATCTAAAGCTAAAACTAATTTGAGGAGGATAATTTATATTGAAAATTAGGAGATATTTAATTTTGGTAATTATAATTCTAATTACAACAAGTCAGAGTGTTATTTCTTATGGGCTAGAGCAAATTGAAGAAATAACTATTTTTCACACTAATGACATACATGGAAGATATGCTGAAGGTAATGAACATATACAAATAGGTAATCTAGCTACATTGAAAAAAGACACTCCAAACTCAATTTTAGTAGATGCAGGAGATTGTTTACATGGACTTCCAATAGTAAATATGGACAAAGGGAAAGAAGCAATCGAATTGATTAAGTGTGCTGGATATGACTACATTACTCCTGGTAATCATGACTTTAATTATGGAAAAGATAGATTGTTTGAATTATCTCAAATGGCTAGTTCAGGAGAGAACAATTTAAAATTTTTATCATCAAATATCCTCAAAAATGGTGAAAAAGTATTTGATAGTAATGATATAAAAGAAATAGATGGTATAAAGATAGGATTTTTTGGACTTACAACTCAAGAAACAAAGAGCAAGACAGGATTTAAAAATGTGGAAGGATTGGAGTTTACAAATCCTATAGAGAATGCAACAGAGCAAGTAAATGAGTTGAAAGGAAAAGGTGCTGATGTAATAGTTGCAATATGCCATATTGGTACTAATAATTTAAGTAAGCCAAATAGTATAGATATAGCAAATGAAGTCCAAGGTATCGATTTAATTATTGATGCGCATAGTCATACTAAGTTTGAAAATGGCAAGCAAGTTGGTGACACATTGATTGTAAGTACAGGACAATATCTAGAACATATTGGCGAAGTAAAACTAACACTTAATACTAGTAATATAGAAAATATAAAAATAGAAAATAAATCAGCTAGATTGATAGATAAGGAAGAAGCATTAAAATATGAATTGGATGATAGTATAAGTAAAAAGATTGATGAAATAAAAGAACATCAAGAAAAAATATTAGATAAAGTTATAGGCGTAACAAAAAATACTCTAGATGGCTCATATGAAAATGTAAGGACAAAAGAAACTAATTTAGGTAATTTAATAAGTGATATTTTACTTGATAAGACTAAGGCTGATATTTCTCTATTTAATGGAGGAAATATCAGAGATACAATAGAAAAAGGGAACATAACAAGAAGAGATATTGTAGATGTATTTCCTTTTAATAATACGATAGTTACCAAAGAACTTACAGGAGCACAAATTAAAGATGTATTAGAGCAAGGAGTAAAACTCTATCCAGAAAAGAATTCAGCCTTTTTACAAGTAGGAGGAATGTCATATTATTTTGACCCAAAACAAAAAGAAGGAGAAAAAATAACGGATATTTTAAAAGATGGAAAACCATTAAATTTGGATAAAAAGTATGTGGTTGCAACTAATGATTATATAGCATCAGGTGGAGATGACTTTAGTTGCTTTTCAAAAGAGCCAGTATTAAAGGATTTCGGAAATTTAGAGAGTATGGTAATTGAATATATAGAGTACAAAAAAGAAATATCACAAAGTATAGATGGAAGAATTAGTATCAAATCTAAAAAAGAGATAGCAAGTAATAATCAAGAGAGTGAATTGATAGTAGGAGAAAATAAAGAAAATATTAGTGATAATGAAGGTAGTACATCTAATAATGATATAAAAAATTTTGATAGTTATAAAAGTAAAAAAACAGATAAAATAAAACCTATAGAGAGTTCTAATACAGGAGTATATAAAAGAGAAGCTAAAGAAAAATCTCCTAAAACAGGAGACTTAGGTTTTTCAAATAGTATGATTGTATTTATAGCATCAAGTACATTACTATACTTATTAAACTTTAATCAAATAGGTTTAAAAAACAAAAAGTCAAAATAAAAATTAATAAGTAAGAGTTAGCAAATAAAAATTTAATCTTAGACACTAATAAAAGTGCAAAGGTAATTAGTTGTATAAATACTAATTACCTTTGTTTTTTTGTGTTTAAGTATATTTATATCTAAGTGAAATCCAATTAATAATCTATAAATATTTATAAATTAATAAATAAAATGATTTTACTAGTATGATATAATTTAGCTAGTATGTATGATAATGGAGGATAGAAGGATGAATAATATATTACTTTTGGAAGATGATAAATCTTTAAATAGGGGAATCAGTTTTAAACTAAAAAAAGAAGGATACAATGTTTTTAATGCATTTAGCATAGAAGAAGCAAAAAATATTTTCGTAAAAGAAGAGATAAATTTAATTATTTCTGATATAGGTCTTCCTGATGGAAGTGGTTTTGATTTTTGCGAGGAGATTAGAAATAAAAGTGATGTTTACATAATAATGCTAACAGCCCTTGATGAAGAAGTAGATATTGTCACAGGATATGATTTAGGTGCAGATGATTATATCACAAAGCCATTTAGTTTGATGGTATTGATATCCAAAGTGAATGCACTTATGAAAAGGGTAAATACAGTAAAAAATTATACTTTATTAGTTTGTGATGATTTATTTTTTTATTATATAGAAAATAAGTTGATTATAAAAACAGATAATAAAGAAGAAGAGATAATTTTGAGTAAAACAGAAACTAAACTCTTAAGATATCTTATGGAAAATTCAATGCAGACGTTGACGAAAGAACAACTATTAGAATCTCTATGGGACAATAGTGGAAATTTTGTAGATGATAATACTATTGCAGTAAATATAAGAAGACTTAGACAGAAAGTAGAAAAAAATCCATCTGAACCTAAGTATATAAAGACAGTAAGAGGGGTTGGATATATGTGGGGGGAAAGGAGTATAAAAAAATGTTAAAAAATATGAATCTCAAAGATAACTTCAGTATGAGAGATGATTATATAATGAGAAGAGTTATTGGATGTTCTGTTTTATCTGTACTAATAATAACACTTATGTTTATACTCTTTGAATACAATAGATTACATAAATTATATGAATATCAAATAAAAAACACCCAAAGTATTGTAGGGGTATTGATTGATAAATATCCCAATGATGAAATAGATATAGTAAAATCTATTTACAATTCTGACTATAGTAAGGTAGATATTGGAGAAAAAGCATTTAAAAAATTTGGATATGGATTAGAAAATAAAATGTCAAATGATAAAAATTTTGGACTGTACTTAAAATCTTTTTTTAGAGAATCAGTTCTTATTTTTTTAGTAATGTTTATAGTTGTTACAAGCATAATCTATTATTTTATAAGATACATAAATAAAAGATTGAGTAAAATTTACTTTATAGTAGATAAGATGTCACAAGAAAATTATTTGAAAGACACTACTGACCTAGAAGATACTGGTTATCTAGTAGAGTATAATGAGTATTTTAAAGAAGGTACATTTAGCAAAATAAATAACTGTCTATATGAGCTGAATAGAAGCTTAAAGATAAAATTTATTAAATTGGAGAAAGAAAAAGAGAGTGTGAAATCATTAGTAACAGATATCTCTCATCAACTAAAAACTCCTTTAGCATCATTAAAATTGTATAATACATTGCTTATAGAAGAAGAATTAGATGAAGACGAAGCTCAAGAATTTCTATTAACTAACAAAAATTCTATAAATAAATTAGAAAACTTGATAAATTCTTTGGTTAACATATCAAGGCTAGAGATTAGTATGATAAACATAAAAAAAGAAGATAATGATATAAAAAATACCATTTTAAATGCTATAAAAAGTGTAGTGCCTAAAGCTAAGATTAAAAACATAACATTAAATATAAATGAATTCGATAGTAGGATTATACCTCATGATAAAAAATGGACTGAAGAGAGTATTTTCAATGTATTAGATAATGCTGTAAAATATACACAAATAAATGGAGAAATAAACATTTCTGTAGAAGAAACTGTTAATTATTTTAAAATTATAATAGAAGATAATGGTAGTGGAATTAAAAAGAGTGAGTTCAATAACATATTTAAACGTTTTTATAGAGGTATATCTGAGGAAGTTGAATCTATAGAAGGTAGTGGAGTAGGATTGTATCTAAGTAGAAAAATATTAGAAGAACAGGGTGGAAATATTATAGTTTCTTCTAAAGTAGGGGTAGGAAGCAAGTTTTCTCTGTTTCTTACAACTATGTAATATTAAATGAAAGGAAAATGTAAGCCTCTACATTTATTATATAAGTATAAACAGCTCCAGAAATAAAACGTAATAAAAAATGGAGTAATATAACTTAGAATGAGAGGATAATTTTATGAAAATACTATATACTGAAAACTTATCAAAACATTATGGAACAGGAGAGAGCTTAGTAAGAGCTTTAGATAATGTCAACTTAGAAATAAATGAAGGTGAATTTGTTGCAATAATAGGAAAATCAGGTTCTGGAAAAAGCACTCTTTTACATATGATTGGAGGTCTTGATATACCTACATCTGGGAATGTATATATAGATAATAAAAACATATTTACATTAAAAGAAGAAGAACTTGCTGTATTCAGAAGAAGAAAAATAGGATTTATATTTCAAAGTTATAACTTGATACCATCTCTTAATGTGTGGGAAAATGTAGTGTTACCAATTGGTCTAGATAGTAGAGAAGTAGATGAACAATTTATAAAAGAGCTTTTAAAATCATTGGGACTTGAAAATAAACACGATGTTTTGCCAAATACATTATCAGGTGGTCAACAACAAAGGGTGGCAATAGCAAGGGCATTAGCTACAAGACCAGCTATAATACTTGCAGATGAACCAACTGGAAACCTAGATTCTAAAACATCTGATGAAGTTATGAGTATTCTAAAGTCTATGTCTAAGAAATACAGTCAAACTTTAGTTATGATAACTCATGATGATAGTATAGCTCAAATGGCTGATAGAGTTATATTTATAGAAGATGGTAGGGTATCAAAGGTTGGTGATAAAAATGATTAATACTACTAAAATAGCAAAAAGTAATCTAAAGCAAAATAAATCAAAAAGTATTCTAATAATAATTACTATAATACTTTCAACTTTAATGCTTTCATCTATTGGAATTTATATTGTTGATGCAGGAACCTATCAGAAAGAAAATACTATAAAGTATTCAGGTAATTATCAAGGTATATTAGCTAATGCGGATGAAAAACAAGCTAATATATTGAGTAATCATGCAGATGTAGAGTTAACTGGTAAAATGAATGGAGTAGGTTTTGAGAAGTTAGAAGATGATTCAAATATTTCTCTAGCATACATGAATGAAGATGCTTTAAAATTAAATAATTTTGAGTTTGTCAAAGGGAAGTTACCAACAAAAGAAAATGAAATTGTGTTAGATAGAGGAGCTTTAAAAGCACTTGGTTATAGTAACAAAAACTTAGGTGAAAAGATAAAAATATCTTATAATGATTATAAAAGCGATAAAAGAATTGAAAAAGAATTCATTATAACTGGAATTTTAAAAACTAGTGAAATATCTGAAGCAGGTAAATTTTATTCAGCTATTATATCAGAAACATATATGAAAAATACTAGAGATATGTCACAAGAAGATTTTAATATATATGTGAAATTAAATGATAAAAGTAATTTATCGATAGAACAAGCAAAATCAAAATTAAATAAGGTTGCTAATGATATAGGATTGGATACTATTAATGTAGCTGTAAATGAAAATTATATAAATGCTTTAAAACCTGATATGGAAACAATTATGGGTGGAGTATTTGTAGGACTAGTAATTGTATTGTCTAGTATTTTAGTAATATACAATATATTCTACATTTCAATAGTTACGAAGGTTCAAGAATTTGGAAAGCTTAGAGCAATTGGTGCGACTAAAAAACAAGTAAAAAATATAGTATTTAAGGAAGGTTTTATCTTAGCAGGGATAGCAATACCAATAGGAACAATCTTAGGATATGCACTTTCAAATATTATAATAAAATCAGTTATGGATATAGATATAAAATCATCACAATTACCAGTTATATTATTGGTTATAATAATAAGCTTTATGTCTGTTGTGTTATCACTTTTAAAGCCAATGAAAGTAGCATCAAAAGTATCTATAGTTGATGCAGTAAGATATACTGGAAATAAAATAAGTAATAAAAATAAGAGAAAAGGTTATAAAAATATAAATTTAAAGAGATTATCACAAGCTAATTTAGAAAGAAATAAAAAACGTACTTACATGACATTGGTATCTCTTATATTGAGTGGAACTATATTTATAACAGTATCAACTGCCTTAGAAAGTTTTGATGCTGAAAAGATGGCAAGAGCAAATTTTCCTTATGATATAGAGGTTAGACTTGCTGGTTATGAAATGGATAGTGATAAAAATCCTAAAAATAATTTGAATATTTTGCAAATGAATAATCCTTTAAGTAAAGACTTTTTAAATCAAATAAAAGATATAGAGGGAATTAAAAAGATAGAGTCTGCAAGAAGTGTAAAGGTTGGAATGGATGATTATGATGTTGAATTTAAACATGACCTTTTACAGAGTGTAGATGAAAATGATGTCAAAGCATTAAATAATAATTTAGTAGATGGAAAAATAAATTTTGAAAGACTGCAAACAGGAGATGAAATAGTAATTACTCATGTTGATACAGCAAAAGAAATGGGAGTAAAGGCAGGAGATAAAATAAAATTAACTCTATATGATGGAGATAAAATAATAAAAAAAGAATTTAAAGTTCAAGCAATAGCTATGGGGTCTCCAAGCTTTGGCATTGGAAAAGATTTTATAGATAGAACTTTGAAACATGATTCAACAAGTAGTTTAGGAATATATACAGAAGAAGGAAAGTATCAAGAAATAAAAGATAGTATAAAGAAAATCGCTAAATCTAATGGTTTTTTAGAGACAGATTTTTTAGATAGTAGAGTAGAATCAAATAAGGCTGTTATTTCATTTATAAAGATAATGGGATACACTTTAACAGGTATAATAGGTGTGATTGGATTTATGAATCTTGTAAATACAATGATAACTAGTATAGTTACTAGAAAGAAAGAACTTGGTATGCTTCAAGCTATTGGTCTTACTAATAAACAATTAGTAAAAATGCTTAACTCAGAAGCTATATATTATACTTCTAGAATGATGATAGGAAGTATTTTATCTGGAGGAATATTAGGATACATTGCTGTTATATTTCTAAAAAAGACTGGATTATCTTATGCAACATATGCTTTACCAATAGTACCAATCATATTGATGGCTGTATGTATTCTTATAGCTCAATTTATAACAACATATTTAATAGGAAAAAGTTTCAATAAAGAATCACTTATTGATAGAGTAAGATATAGTGAATAAAATATGGATATTTAATGGGTAGTTTTTAAGTAATAAAAAGAAGAATATAAAAAGTTAAGTAAATAGATTAAAATATATAGATACAGAGTAGATATTCTAAAATGATATTTGCTCTGTATTTTATTGTGCAATTATTTGTATGTCTAATAGAGGAGATTGTTTATAGGGGAAATGTATTGGTACAATTTTAAAAAAACATAAAATTGTACCATATAAAATGAAAATTTTGTATAATAATCGTATAGAAAATAAAAAGGAGCTGAATATATATGAACAATAAAATTAATTATGCACCAGGACCAACAGAAACTAGGGAAAATGTAAGATTAGCAAGAGCAGAGAAGACAACAAACCCAGATATAGATGTTGATTTTGTTGAATTTTATAAAAAGACATGTGAAAAGTTTGGTAATATAGTTGGTACAAAAAATGATGTTTACATATTGAGTGGAGAAGGTATATTAGGGCTTGAAGCTGCCTGTGCATCACTTACAGAAAAGGGAGACAGAGTCCTTGTAATTGATAATGGGATATATGGAGAAGGTTTTAAAGATTTTGTAACAATGTATGGTGGAGAGTATGTGCTTTTTTCAAGTAAATATACTAAAAGTATAGATGTTGATGAATTAAAGGCATTTTTAGATAAAGATAGTAACTTTAAGTATGCAACAGTTGTACACTGTGATACTCCAACTGGTGTACTAAACGATGTAAGTAAAATATGCCCATTACTTAAGGCATATGGAATATTAACTGTAGTTGATTCTGTAGCAGGTATGGTTGGAGAGAGATTAAATGTAGATGAATCTAAAATAGACATAATATTAGGTGGTTCGCAAAAATCTATCTCTGCACCAGCAGGTCTTACTATAGTTGGGATAAGTAAAGATGCAAAAAATTGTATAAAGAATAGAAAAACGAATGTAACAGGTTTTTATTGCAATTTAAATATATGGGAAGGTTATTATGAAAAAAAATACTTTCCTTATACAATGCCAATAAGCGACATAATAGGTCTTGATAAAGCTCTTGATAATATATTAGAAGAGGGAATAGAAAAAGTATTAGATAGACATGAAAAAATAGCTTATAGTGTCAGAAAATCTATTGAGGAATATGGTCTAGAATTATTTTTAGAAGAAGGGTATTCTAATACAGTCACAGCTATAAAAATTCCTGAAAGTATAGGAGCTTTAAAACTTACCAAATACATGCTTAAAAATTATAATACACTTGTTGCAACATCATTAAATCAGTACATGGACACTATTTTAAGAATAGGTCATATGGGAGAAAATGCTAATCTAAATAAAATAGAACACATACTAAATATTTTGGATAAAAGTTTAAATACATTAGGATTTAAAGGAAATGGAAGTTTATTAGATTTATTTAATAAGTATTATTTTTAATAGTTAGACAAGGGGGATGAAGCATGGAAATTATAGCTAAACAAAAATTTACGACGAAAGACATGGTAGAAACTTCACTATTAATAGCTTTAGTGTTTATTGCAACCAAATTTATAAATATAAGATTGCCAATATCTATAAATGGTGGGCTTGTTCATTTAGGAACAACAATGTTATTCATATCAGCGATAGTATTTGGAAGTAAGAAAGGTGCTTTATCAGGTGCTATTGGTATGTCACTTTTTGATTTAATATCTGGATGGACTCTATGGGCTCCATTTACTTTTATAGTTAGAGGTATCATGGGTTATTTACTTGGAAAGATTGTATGGGCAAATGGCAAGAATGGAAACAATTTTTTAATAAATGTAATAGGAATAGTTGTTTCATCAATTTGGATGTTGTTTGGATATTATGTAACAGAGGTTATACTTTATGGAAATTTTGTAGTACCTCTTACATCAATACCAGGTAATTTAATGCAAGTATTAATAGGTCTTATAATAGCACTTCCTATTTCTAAAATATTGAAAAAATGTATGAAATGATAATAAAGTAGACTAAAATTTTCTGATAGCATAAATTATATTGTATAATATTAAGGTGAAGTACATAATAATAAAAATATTTTAGGATAGGGGCTAACTCAATATGTTATCAGTTACAAGATATTCAGTTAGAAGTGCTCGTTTAAAGCCATGGGTAAAGTTTATTTGGTATCTTAAGACAGATGAAAATATATTGTTAAACAATAAGTTATTACCCACAGATAGTATAGATATTATTCTTAATCTTTCTGATATTATAAAATATAAAATTGGAAACCAAAACTATACAACTAGTAATATACATTTTAATGGAATAAGAGACAAGTATGGATTTATCATTCAACGTGGAAATATACGTGTTATGGGAATCTCTTTTTATCCATTTGGTCTTTATCCATTTTTAAAGGTACCAATTTCAGAATTTAATGGTCAAATTGTCAATCTAGAACAAGTATCAGATATATTTGCAAAAAAGTTGGAAGACTCTTTAAATAAAACATCATCAGTAGAAAAGTATGTTTTATATTTAGAAGAAGTGTTGTTATCTATACTAGAAGAAGGTTTGATTGAAAATAAATCTGTAAAAATTTTGGATTCATTTATATATGACAATAGGTATAGTAATATAAAATCTTTTTGTGATGATATGAATATAAATATTAAAACTTTGGAAAGAATCTGCTTAAAATATACAGGATATACACCTAAAATTTTAAAGAGAATATGTAGATTTAAAATGGCAAGTAATCAGCTTATTCGCACCTATAAAAATAATGAACTTTTTGATTTTATCTATGAAAATGAGTACTATGACCAAGCACACTTTATAAAAGAATTTAAAGAATTTTCAGGGACATCACCAATTAAATTTATTAGTGAGAATAAGACTATTAAAGAAAATATAAGGTATAGTTACTTGTAATTACACTGTCGATTTTTTACAATACCTCTAATTTAGTTTTTGATATGATATAAGAAAAATAAATTGGAGGTTTTGTATATGAAAATTATTACAGAGATAGTGGAGTTTAGTGTGGAAGAAAACTTGTCAAAAGGGGAGTTTATAGAGATTGTAAATGATTTAGAAATGAAATTTCATTCTATACAACCTG
The DNA here is from genome assembly GCF_045900275.1 of Clostridioides sp. GD02367. Taxonomy (NCBI): domain Bacteria; kingdom Bacillati; phylum Bacillota; class Clostridia; order Peptostreptococcales; family Peptostreptococcaceae; genus Clostridioides; species Clostridioides sp. GD02367. Next base: position 226,852 of record NZ_JBJODK010000006.1, read on the forward strand.
GTTTTATTGATACTGAGCTTTTACATGATGAAAAAAGCCAAAAATGGATTATGATACAACATTGGGATTCTATGGAAGACCTTAAGAATTCTTCTAGCAAAATGTTTAAGGAGTCTTCAACTGAGAAATTTAGAAAAGCTTTAAAAAGTCAAACTGTTAAAATGAACATAATACCACAAATTAAAAGCTGGAAATTATAGTTTTAAATCTAAAAAGTAATTAAACCACAAAAAAATAAATTAGCCAAATAACATTTTGTATTAAAATTGTTATTTGGCTTTTAGTATCTATTTTAATATTTAAATATTGTTATCTAAAAGAACTATTGCTGTACGAGAGGCAATAGGTAGTTTTGAAGATGGTGGGGCTGAGCTAAAATAGACATTATAGTCTAGTAAGTTTTCTTTTTTTGTGTTTCCTCCAAATTCTATCATATCAGTGCTTAGTACTGTCTTGTAGTTTGTATTTTGAAATTTTGAAATATCAACTGACTGTATTAGATTAGGGTGGAAATTAAATATAAATAAATATTTGCCTTTACTGTATACTAAAAGTTTTTTATCATTATCCATATGTATAAGTTCGTAGCCATTTTGGATAAAAACATCACTGTATTTTGTAAGTTCAAGCATAGCTTTATCAAAGTTTAATAATTGTTTATATTTTAAAGTATCATTTTCTGAAAGGCTCCATTGCCTTCTAGCATACTTATAACTCCAATTGTTTCCTTCTCGTGGAAAATCAATCCATTCAGGATGTCCAAATTCATTTCCCATAAAATTTAGATATCCTTCACCAGCTAGAGAAAAAGTTATTAATTTGATTAGCTTAATTAGAGAGATAGCTCTATTTATAATATGATTATTTGAGTTTATTTCCATGTTCCAGTACATTTCCCTATCAGCTAGCCAAAAAATAATTGTTTTGTCACCAACTAATGCTTGGTCATGAGATTCACAATAACCTATATTTTTTTCACCAGGGCGTCTAGTTGTAAGTTCATACCACATTTTACCCAAATCCCAATTTTCATCAGATAAGTTAGAAATAGTTTTTATCCAAAAATCTGGGACACCCATTGCAAGTCTATAGTCAAATCCAATTCCACCATCTTTTATAGGTATACACATACCAGGCATTCCACTCATATCTTCTGCAATACTTATTGAGCTAGGTTTAATCTCTTTTATCAATTCATTTGCAAATTGGAGATATGTTATAGCCTCAATATCTGTATTCATACTAAAATATTTTTTATAACTATCAAATGAAACTCCAAGACCATGGTTATGATATAACATTGAGGTTACACCATCAAATCTAAAACCATCAAAATGATACTCATCTAACCAAAATTTTATATTTGAAAGTAAGAAATGGATTACTTCAGGTTTACCATAGTTAAAGAGTTTTGTACCCCAAGCAGGATGATTTCCTTTTGGACCTGAGTGGAAGAATTGATGTTCACTTCCATCAAACTCATTTATTCCCTCTAGAATATTTTTTACAGCATGAGAATGAACTAAATCTAATAAAACAGCAATTCCCATGGAATGAGCAGTATTTATAAGATTTTTTAAGTCTTCAGGAGTACCAAACCTAGAAGAGATTGCATAAAAATTTGAAACTTGATACCCAAAAGATGCGTAATATGGGTGTTCCATAATAGCCATAAGCTGAATAGTGTTATATCCAGATTTTTTTATTTTAGGAAGTATATTTTCAGTAAACTCACTATAAGTCCCAATAGATTCATTTTCAGTAGCCATACCTATATGACATTCATAGATTAGTGGAGAAGTTATGCTTTTTAAGTCAAACTCATTGTCAGTCCAAATAAATGGAGTCTCTGGCTGCCATACTTGTCCATTAAATCCACCAAAATCTTTTTGAATTACTCTTTTTATATATAGTGGTATACGGTCAAATGTTTTTCCATTTGCAATGACTTGTACTTTTACCTCTGACTTATGAGGTAAACTATCTTTGTTGGGAATAAATATTTCCCAATTACCAGAACCAATTTTTTTTAGAGGATGAGATTTTCTATTCCAATTATTAAAGTCACCAATTAATGATAAACTGTCTGCATTTGGAGCCCATTCCCTGTAAAACCATCCATCATTTGTCTGATGAAAGCCATAGTAAAGATGAGCATTTGCAAAAGAACTAAAATCTTTATAATTGGTTAATAGTTTTGCTTTAACATCTTCATAATGTTTCATTCTCTTTTTTATATCAGATTCAAATGGTTGTAGGTATACATCAATATCTAAAATTTTAAATCTTTTTTGACTTTTCATTTTGTTTCTCCTCCATAATAAATATTACATCTAAAAAATAATATTTATCTCATACTATCTTCTCTATATAATTGATATATATTATATAATCCTAATAAAAAGCTTAAGCCACCAATGATTAATTTCATAATTTACCTCCTTAGTATTTACACTTATATATCATATTCATCAAAATTTAAAAGTTTGTTTAAAACTCTTTTAATAATATCATAATCAAAGCCTTTATAGGAAAGATGTTGAGAAATTTTTTGATATATTTTCTTTTTATCTTCCTTCTTTACCCTTTCAAACCTTTTCTTTGCTAGATACATAGCATTTTCAAATTCAGTATCCTTATCCAATTCAGACACAGCTTCATCAATTGTACTTCTATTGATACCTTTATTGTATAGATTTTGCTTAATTCTGTTTTTGCCACATCTATTTAAATTAACATTTGTATTAACTATTTTTTGAGCCAATACACTATCATTTACGAGATTATAATTTTTAAGAAAATCTATAACTCTATCAATTATGTTTTCATCAAATTCTGCTGATAACTTTTCTTTTATTTTTTTTTCGGACTGGTCAGCATGAGATAAAATATTTAGTGCTTTATTTTTAGCTTTTATATACATTTCATCATCCAAAATAGGTTTTAACTCCTCTTCATTTATTTCATTCCCTTTTTTTAAGTTGAATGTATAAACAAGTTCTTTAAATATAGCAATAAAAAATTTATCATCTACATAAATATTAACTCTATCATCATTTCTTTTTTGTTGTTCTATCTTAGTAATTATACCCATAAATCCTCCCTTTTTGTATGTAATTATATTAACAAAAGCAACTAATAAAATTTAATAAAAAGCTTACATTTATATGTTATATTTTATCAAAATTAAGACAAAATAGTAAAAAGTTATTTTTATTAAAAAGTAAAGTAAAAACATGTTAAATAATTATTTTTTAAAGCATTTTTTATCATATAAATATAATTATATACCAAAAAAAATAAATTATAAGCTTTAAGAAATAAAAAATAATGGTACAATAGTATTATAACATTAAAAGGAGACAAAATATGAAAAGCGAAAATCTAGTTAAGAAGGCGGAGTTGAAAAATACTGAAAAACTAGAGAAATTTAATCGCCATAAAGGCAAAATCAAAATAGGTATATTGGGAGGTACTTTTGACCCTATACATTATGCTCATTTAGCAACAGCAGAATTTATTAGAGACAAGTATGACATTGACAAAATTATCTTTATACCATCAGGAAATCCACCACATAAGTTATGTATCACTACAGACAAGTATGATAGATATAATATGACACTTCTAGCAACTGAAAGCAATGAAGATTTTTTAGTTTCAAAAGTAGAAATCGAAAGAAAAAAAAGGACTTATACAATAGATACATTAAAATACTTGAAGAAAAAATACAAAAATGCAGATATTTATTTTATAACAGGGGCAGATGCTATTTGTAGTGTTGAAGAGTGGAAAGATGTAAAGAAAAACTTTGAGTTAGCTACCTTTATAGCTGCGACTAGACCAGGAATTAGTTTGTTAAGGTCACAAGAGACTATAGAAAAACTAACTAAAAAGTACGATGCTGACATTATAACAGTTTATGTTCCATCACTGGATATATCATCCACATATATAAGGGAACAGCTAAATGAAGGCAAGTCAATACGTTACTTAGTACCCGAAAATGTAGAAAATTATTTATATGAAAATAAACTATATCAATATGGAGATGATTAAATGAACTTAGAGAATATTAACCAGAGACTAAATCAAATGTTACCAGTGGGGAGGCTTAGCCACTCAAAAAATGTTGCAAAATGTGCTGAAAAATTATGTGAGATTTATGAGTGTGACAAAGAAAAAGCTTGTTTAGCAGGAATGATTCATGATTGTGCAAAGTATTTAAGTGATAAAGAAATAGAAGATTATGTAAATAAGTATGAAATATACTTAGACCCAATAGAGGATGGAAATCGCTCTCTATCTCATAGTGTAATTGGGTCATACATATGTCAGTATGAGTTTGGAATAGAAGATGAAGATATTATAAATGCAATCAAATATCATACAACAGGAAGAGAAGATATGTCTCTTTTAGAAAAAATAATTTACATAGCTGATTTAATTGAAGAAGGTAGAAAATTCCCAGTTGTAGATACATTAAGAGAGTTGGCATATGGAGGAAAGCTTGATGAAGCACTTTTAACTTCTTTTAACAATACTTTAATGTTTGTTATTAATAAAAAAGAAGAGATACATCCAAGAACAGTTATGGCAAGAAACTATCTAATTAAACGAAAGTTATTATAAAAAACATACATAAAGGCAAATATATTAATAAATTTAAAATTGACTATGTTACAAAGTCGTATTAATATGTTACAATAACTAAGTGTATTTTAATTAGGAAAGTGAGGAATTTTATATGACAGTGGAACAAATGACAAAAATAGCATATGATGCCATAGAAGATAAACTGGGTCAAGATACAGTTATAATAAATATAGGAAAAGTTTCTAGTTTGTGCGATTACTTTATTATCACTACAGCATCTTCTCAGAGACAGGTAAAAGCTATTGCTGATAATGTAGAAGATGAATTAGCAAAACTAGGACTAGAGCCAAGAGGAAAAGAAGGACAAAGCACTCAAACTTGGGTACTTCTTGATTATGGAGATGTAATGGTTCATGTATTTAATGAGGAAAACAGAGGATTTTATAATTTAGAAAAATTATGGAAAGATGCGCCTTATATAGATATTGACACATTAGCATAAACATGATAATATATGTTATTATAGTTAGAAAATTTCAAAAATTATATTAAATTGAATAGACTAGAGCAGTAAAAGATTATATTTTTTCAGAGAGTTAGTGGAAGGTGAGAACTAATATTATATAACTTTGAACTTACTAGATTGAAATCTATTCTCCATAGCTGGATTAAAAGCTATCTAAGAGAGTCTATATAATGTAGACTAATTAGGGTGGTACCGCGAAGATTTATCCTCGTCCCTAAACGTAAGTTTAGTGATGGGGATTTTTTATTTTCAAGGCATTATTTGGAAATTATAAGTAAATAATATTAAATAAGGTAGTTGAACACAACTAAAATAGGAGGCAAAATATGAGCGTATATAATTTTAAAGAAGTAGAATCGAAATGGCAAAAAATCTGGAAAGACAATAAGCAGTATAAAATGGATACAGCACAAACTGAAAAACCTAATTATTACACATTAGAAATGTTCCCTTATCCATCTGGAAAGATACACATGGGTCATGTTAGAAACTATTCTATAGGTGATGTTGTCGCAAGATTCAAAAAAATGGAAGGGTATAATGTACTTCATCCAATGGGATGGGATTCTTTTGGTTTGCCGGCTGAAAATGCTGCTATAAAACATGGTATACATCCACATAAATGGACAATGGAAAATATAGAAGAAATGAAAGAACAATTAAATTTATTAGGTCTTAGCTATGATTGGGATAAGGAAGTAGCAACTTCAACTCCAGAATACTATAGGTTTACTCAAGAGATATTTTTGAAGTTTTTAGAACATGGGCTTGCATATAAGAAAAAATCTTATGTTAACTGGTGTCCTTCTTGTGAGACTGTTCTTGCAAATGAGCAAGTTGTTCAAGGAGCATGTGAGAGATGTAAAGCAACAGTATTAAAGAAAGATTTGGAGCAATGGTATTTTAAGACTACTGAATTTGCAGAAGAATTACTTAATGATTTAGATACATTAGATGGATGGCCAGAAAAGGTTAAAATAATGCAAAAAAACTGGATAGGTAAGAGTACAGGAGCAGACTTAGTTTTTGATATAGATGGAACTGATAAGTCTATGACAGTGTTTACAACTAGACCAGATACAACTTATGGAGTTACTTATATGGTACTTGCTCCAGAACATGAGTTAGTTAAAGAATTGGTTGCTGGTACTGAATATGAAGCAGAAGTTGAAGCTTTCGTTCAAAAAATGCATACAATGACAGAAATAGAAAGAACAGCTGCTGATGTAGAAAAAGAAGGAATGTTTATAGGTAGATATGTTATAAACCCTTTAAATGGTAAGAAGGTTCCTTTATGGATAGCTAATTATGTATTAGTTGAATATGGAACTGGAGCTATAATGGCAGTTCCTGCACATGATGAAAGAGATAGAGATTTTGCTGAGAAATATAATTTAGATATAATAGATGTAATAACAGAAGATAACAAAATAATAAATTCAGAAGAGTTTAATGGATTAGATGCTTCAGAAGGATTTGAAGGAATAATAGATAAATTAGAAAAAGAAGGTAGAGGAAAGAGAACTATTAACTATAGATTAAGAGACTGGTTAGTTTCAAGACAAAGATACTGGGGTTGTCCTATACCTGTAGTTTATTGTGATGAGTGTGGAATAGTTCCAGTTAAAAAAGAAGATTTACCAGTTCTTTTACCAACAGATGTTGAGTTTACTGGAAAAGGTGAATCTCCACTTACTACTTCAAAGCAATTTATGTCAACAACTTGTCCTCACTGTGGAAAACCAGCTAGAAGAGAAGTTGATACTATGGATACATTTGTAGATTCTTCTTGGTATTTCTTAAGATATGTGGATAGTAATAATGAAAGTGAGCCATTTAGTAAAGAGTTAGTTAATAGATGGCATCCAGTAGACCAATATATAGGTGGAGTGGAACATGCTATAATGCACTTATTATATGCAAGATGGTTTGTAAAAGCATTTAAGAGCATGGGTATGGTAGATTTCGATGAGCCATTTAAAAACTTACTTACTCAAGGAATGGTTCTTATGGATGGTTCTAAAATGAGTAAATCTAAAGGCAATACAGTATCACCTATGGATATAATTGATGAGTATGGAGCAGATACTGCAAGACTTTTCGTATTATTTGCAGCACCACCAGAAAGAGATTTAGACTGGTCAGAGCAAGGTGTTGATGGATGTTTTAGATTCTTAAATAGAGTTTATAGATTGGTTGATGAGTTAGCAGATGTAGTTAAAAAGGATGTAGAGTTTGGAGAATTAAATTCTCAAGATAAAGATATGAGATATACTATACATTCTACACTTAAAAAAGTTACTGCTGATTTAAGTGAAAAATTTGGATTTAATACTGCTATATCAGCTCTTATGGAATTAATAAATGATATGTATAAATATAAAGAATTAGATAATATAAATGAAGCAGTTATAAAAGAAGGTGTACAAACTATAGTAACTATAATAGCACCATTTGCACCTCATTTAGGTGAAGAATTATGGACTATGATAGGTAAAGATGGAAGTGTATTTGATATAGACTGGCCTAAGTATGATGAAAAAGCTTTGGTAAAAGATGAAATAGAAGTTGTTGTACAAGTTAATGGAAAAGTTAGAGGAAAATTAACTGTTAACTCAAATATATCTAAAGAAGAAATGGAAAAAGTAGCTTTAGAAGATGAAAAAATAAAAGGATTAGTTGAAGGTAAAACTATAGTTAAAGTTGTTGCTGTACCTAAGAAGTTAGTCAATGTAGTTGTGAAATAAATTAAAACTATAAGATAAAATAAGACCCCTATTACAAATTAATTAAAAATTGTAATAGGGGTTTATTATTTTAAGATTTATTATAATTAACAGTAGATTCCTTTTTCAAAGAAGTCTTTGATTTCATCAAGATTATCAGTTTTCCCAAGTGCTAATATAAGTTTTATTCTAGCTTTTTGACCTGGAAGGTCTCCACCAAATATACATCCAAGATTTTTTAAATCTCTACCAGAACCATAATAACCATAGCTATCAAACACTCTACCTGAGTGGCATCTAGAAACTATAACAACAGGAAGTCCTTTTTCTCTAGCATATTCAACTCCAGAAAGCATATGAGGAGGAATATTACCTCTACCCATTGCCTCAATAACTATACCTTTATATCCACTATCAACAGCAAATCTTATAAAATCTGCATTCTCTCCTACATATGCTTTAAATAAAGCAACTTTAGATTCTACCTTATCAGTATCTATAATTGTTCTATTTACAATATCTCTTGTAAGAACAAGTTCATTGCAGTCAATTATTCCTAATGGACCACTAGTTAAAGATTTAAATGTATTTAAAGAAAGAGTATTTGTCTTAGTAGCCTCAGAAGCTAATAATACTTCGTTATTTAGGACTACAAGAACACCTTTGCCCATAGCATCTTTAGACACAGCAGTACAAACTGAAGCAGATAAATTACTTGAACCATCATATCCAAGCTCAGAGCTACTTCTCATAGCACCTGTGACTATTACGGGTTTAATGTTATCAATTGTAAGGTCTAGAAAATAAGCTGTTTCTTCTAAACTATCTGTACCATGTGTTATTACAACTCCTGTAATATCTTTTCTTGCTAATAAATCATTTACATAATTTTTTAATTCCATCATTCTATAAGGCGTTATATGAGGTCCTGGAATTTCATCAAAGTTAAAGACCTCCACATCTGCGACTTTATCAATATTGGTAACCATTGATAATATTTGTTCCCCCGATAAAGTTGGTATAGCAGCTCCTACTTTATCATCTACTGTCATAGATATAGTTCCACCAGTAAAAACTATGGCAACTTTTTTCTTAATACTCATACTATTCTCTGCCTTTCATAAATAAAATTTATAATTCCGATAGGATTATATCAAAAAAAGTAGCTAAGGTCTACATAAATTCTTTTATTCATATAATTTAGATATTTCAGTGTAATATAACTATTTCTTAGTTTTTTGCCATTCAGTAATGTAACCATTTAGTATTTCTCTGATAGCTTTTCCTATCTTAGTGTAAGCCTCATCATATAAATTTGCTAGAGATATTCTGATTGACCATTCAGGACCATAAAATCCATTTCCACTAAGTAAGACTACAGAATAGTCATTAGCTAATTTATAAAGAACATCCACTGGAGCAGAAATTTTACTTATAAATTTAAATAAATCTTCTCCATAGTTTAATTTAGCCCATTCTTCAATATCAAATTGAGTATAATATGCAGCATTATTTTTACTTTCATTGATTGGAAGCTCTAAAGCTTCAAACAATAGTTTTTGACGTCTATGACAGATACTCATATTAAGTTTTTTGTAGGCATCAACTTTGTCAATTAAGGCAAATGCAGAGAAAAATGCCATTTGTACTTGCTGAGGAGTAGAAAGACCAGCAGTATGATTAAGAGCAACAAGTCTACTATCAGCAACAACTCTTTCCATAAATGAAAGACTAGAAGGATTAAGACTCATATCACTGTAACGCTTATCTACTGATTTTTTTAATTCTCCAGTTAAATCATTTATTTTCTTATCAAAAACATTCTTCTTATGAAGTGCAAATGTACCAAGTCTCCATCCTGTAACTCCAAAATATTTTGAATAAGAATAAACCCCAACAGTGTTGTAAGGAAGTTTTGACATCAATGATGAAAAGTCTTCTACAAAAGTTCCATACACATCATCTGATATTATCATTAAATCTTTGTTATAATTCTCAATCACATCTATTAGGTTATTACAAGATGTGTCATCCATAGCTATAGATGCAGGATTATTAGGATTAACAACAAATAAAGCTTTAATAGACTTGTCACGAAGTTTTTCTAATTCTTTTTTAGTGTATTGCCATGTATGAGCACCTTTTTCATCAACTGCATTAGCATTTATATTTACAACTTTAAAATCATAACGAGGAAGATTAGGTATTTCAAGATAAGGTGTAAATATTGGAGTCATCAAAGCTATAGTATCACCTTTTTTTAGTAGTTCATTAGCCATTAATGAATCAAAAATATAACACATGGCAGCTGTAGCACCTTCAACAGCAAAAATCTCTACATCACCATATTTACCTGATATATCATATTTCATTTCTTGAACCAAGTAATCATGCACTATTTTTTCCATATGAGGTAACATTCTATCTGGAAGTGGATAGTTATCACCAATAATTCCATCAGCTAGTTCATGAACAAATTCATCTCCATCAAATCCAAGTTCATTTATACCAAAGTTTATAATATCTCTAGCTAAGTATGCTCCAGGCATATCTATATTTTCATTTATGAATTTAAAAAATCTTTCTTTTATATCTTTCTTTTGAGGCATTCCAGCCAAATGACCTAAATCCCAATTAGAACGAGTTTCAGTAATAGCAAAATGACCAAAAGTAAAAAAGGCTTCTCTAGCAGTTGAACAAATCCAATTTGGATTACCACGACCTGCATCAAGTAACTCTCTGTTATTTTCTTTTGCAGTGTATTTTGCAATATCTATTAATTTGTCCTTAAATTCAAAAGGGCTTATTTTTCCATATATGTTTTTGATTTCTTTATAAGTATTATTTTTCATGTTAAATTCCTCCTTATGTAATAAGTTTCACATTTTTATAATAAAATAAACAAGTTAGCAAAATGATTATACTTTAATTATAATAGGTTTATAGAAAAAGTAAAGTATAAAATTAAAATGATTATTCTATTTAACCTTATTAAATATATATTAAAATAAAAAACACCTTTTAATAAAAAATGATTGTTATATAAAAGAAATCTTCAATTTTATTGGTATTTTAGTTTTTTTATTATATTTTATTATTAATGTATAGTTTTCTAATTTTGAATAAAAATAAAGTAAAACTTTCTTTTAAATAGAAGTTGTTTAGTAATATATGTTTATTATTATTTTGTTAACTTTAATAAGATTAAAAAAAGCCAAAAAAATAGTTTGTAAGTAAATAAAATAATATAAAATACAAATTTTAATAAAAATAATAAAGAATACATTGTTATTTTGATAAAATTGTAAAATATATTTTTAAATTATCATTTAATGTAATTTAAACGAATTGAAGATATGTGTTTATTGTATTCAATTGTTGTATTTTTAGTTTTTTTGTGATTAATTAAAAAATTATAAAAATCGTTTACATGTTGATTTTTAAAAAAAAAAGATATAGAATTATATAGAAAGTAATAAACAAAAATTGGATTTACGGGAGTGGAATAAAATGATAAACGTTACCTTAACAGATGTGAAAGAAGCTAGAGAGACCATCAAAAACATAGTAAAAAGAACTGACTTACTTGAAAGTGTTAAACTTAGCGAAAAAACAGGAGCAAATGTGTTCTATAAATGTGAGAATCTTCAAAAAACAGGTTCTTTTAAATTAAGAGGAGCTTGTAACAAAATAGCGAGTTTAACAGATGAAGAAAAAGCAAATGGAGTTATAGCTTCAAGTGCAGGAAATCATGCTCAAGGTGTTGCATTAGGGGCAAAAATGACTGGTATAAAATCTACAATAGTAATGCCAGCAACTGCACCTTTAGCAAAAGTTAGTGCAACTAAAGGTTATGGAGCAGAAGTAGTTTTAAATGGTGCAGTTTATGATGATGCGTATGCAAAAGCTGTTGAAATACAAAAAGAAACAGGAGCAACTTTCTTACATCCATTCAATGATAAATATGTTATAGCAGGACAAGGAACTATATCTCTTGAGATTTTCGAACAATTAGACAATAAAGTTGATACTATATTATGCCCAGTTGGTGGAGGTGGAATCATCTCTGGTGTAGCTGTAGCTGCAAAAGCATTAAATCCTAATGTGAAAATAGTTGGTGTTCAAACTGCAAATATACCTTCAATGAAAGAATCAGTTAAAAATGGAAAAGTAACAACAGCATTTAATGATACTACAATAGCTGATGGTATAGCTGTTAAAACTCCAGGAGATTTAACTTTTGAAATAATAAACGAATTAGTTGATGAAATAGTTGTGGTTGAAGAAACAGAAATTGCAGAATCAATATTATTTATGATGGAAAGTCAAAAAATAGTTTCAGAAGGTGCTGGAGCTGTATGTACAGCTGCTATATTAAGTGGTAAGTATGTACCAGCAAAAGATGAAAATGTAGTTTGTATAATATCTGGTGGTAACATAGACATAAATACATTATATAGAATAATAGGTGTTGCTTTAGCTAAAGAAGGAAGAAGATATTCATTTAGTACAATTATGGAAGACAAGCCAGGAAACTTTGCTGAATTAACTAGAATAATAAGTGAGAATGGTGGAAACATTTTAAGTGCTAATCAAGGTAAATTATCAGCAGGAGAAGCTCTAGGAAAACAAAGTGCGGAATTTATACTAGAGACAATAGATTATGACCATATAGCTAAAATAAAGAAAGCTATAGAAGACAAAGGTTTTAAAATTATAGAATTATAGTAAAAAGTGTATATAATATACAAGAAAAATAGTATAATAGTGTATGAAGATACATTTTATATGTATCAGATTAACGAATTAGGAGGATTTTAAAATGAAACATGAAGTAATACATACTAATGATGCACCAGCAGCTTTAGGACCATACTCTCAAGCTATAAAAGCTGGAAACTTATTATTTGTATCTGGACAAGTTCCTCTTGTACCAGAAACTATGGAAGTAGTTGAAGGAGATGTACAAGCTCAAACTGCTCAATCTTTAAAAAATCTTAAAGCTATATTAGCTGAAAGTGGAGCTGATTTTTCAAATGTAGTTAAAACTACAGTATTTATAAAAGATATGAATGAATTTGGAGCTATAAACGAAGTTTATGCTGAATATTTTGGAGAAAATAAACCAGCAAGAGCTTGTGTAGAAGTTGCTAGATTACCAAAAGACGTTAAAGTTGAAATAGAAGTAATAGCTGTATTATAAGAATATATAATTTGGAACATGTAGCTATTAGATTAGGCATGAATTCTTGGGTATTTTTATCCTAAGGATTCATGCCTTTTTGCAGGTCTTTTATCAAAATGTATTCACAAATATAGGACAATCTATTAAAATAAAGAGTGATATTTTTAGAAGAAGGAAGTGATACAATGAACATTATAAATAAAATTTTTTGGCAAGAAGATAGAATTAGTATGATTACAAATCATTTAGAGGCAGATAAACATAGCCATTGGATGTTACAACTATTTATAGGAATAGAAGACAGCATTGAAATAACAGTCAATGAAAAATTAGTTAAATGTAATTGTATCGTAGTAGATAAAAATATCTCTCACTCATTTTCAGCAAGAAAAAAAGTTTATTATTCTGCTCTTATTGAACCTACATCTATATTTGCAGAACAGCTTACCTCAAAAATGAATGATTTTGGATATTGGATATGTGAAAAAGATGGATTAGATGAATTACGTCAACAAGGAACTTTTTTGATATATCAATCTAGTGAAGAACAGTATTTAAAGTTTATGAAAATGCTTAACAACTATTTGAATTTCCCTGAAACTATCAAATACTATGATGATAGAATTACAGAATTGCTTCAATTATTACATACTTGTAATTGTGATAATCATACGATTTCAAACTTTGCAGATAAAGTGGCACTATCAGCAAGTAGATTATCACATTTGTTTAAAGAGCAAATTGGGATACCTTTAAAAAGCTATATTTTACTTCATCAAATGGAGTGTGCTTTTGGAGAATTGCTTTCTGGAAAAAATGTTACTGAAGCTTCTATGATTGCTGGATTCGACACTCCATCACACCTTGCAGGAACAGTTAAGCGTATGATGGGAATGCCCGTTTCTTTATCTTTAAAAGATAGCGAGTTTTTGAAAGTATATTAAATATTCTCGTTATATAATGAAGTTGTATTAAGAAAGGGGATTTATTATGAATAAAGAATATTTAGAAGAAACAAAAATGCTAAACTATAGTGACCCACAACTTAAGTTCTTGGTATCACTTAAGAAGTGGTTAGATTTAGATGATTTTCATAAAATAAAATCTATTTATGAGTTTGTCCAAAATGATATTTTATTTGGCTATAATGCTTCTGATATGTTGAAGGCAACACAGGTACTAAATGAAGGTATGGGACAATGTAATACAAAAGCTACTCTTTTAATGGCATTATTGCGTTCAGTGAATATCCCTTGTAGGCTTCATGCTTTTAATGTAACAAAAGACTTTCAACGAGGCGCTACATCTAAATTGATTTCATTATTAGCACCAAAATATATTCTTCATACTTGGGTAGAGGTATTTTATCAAGATAAATGGATTGCTCTAGAGGGAGTAATAACTGATAAAAAATATTTAGAAGCAATTCAGAAGAAATTTATTAATCAGAATGGAACATTCAAAAAGTATGCAATAGCCACAAATGATTTGAAAAACACATCTATTGATTGGGATGGTAAAGATACTTTTATTCAAAAAGAAGCTATAGCATATGATTATGGTGTTTTTTCTTCACCAGATGTATTTTTCTCTACTCATTCACAACATCTATCAAAATTAAAAAACTTCATCTATGTGCATCTTATTAGAAAAATAATGACAAAAAATGTATGTAAGATTAGAAACAATTATTTTGGTAAAAATAACTGAGTGTTGAATGTATAGAGCCTATATAGTAAAATATAGCATAATTAAAAATATGATGATTAAAATAAATAAAAAGGAGTTATCACATAGCAAACTTAAACTGTTCATGTGACAACTCCTTTTTTATTAACTTCTTTTTGTTAGCCTCTAATAATTTGACGTTCTTTTATAAAACATATAGAAATAACTAAACCAATAAATGCAAGAGTAGCAGCTGTTGAAAATGCAACATCCATTCCATGTATGTTAGACAGAATAGCTGAACTCATATGAGCTTTTTTTGTAGCAGATGTCATTATAGTAATAAGTACAGCAGAGCCTATAGCACCAGATATTTGTCTAAGTGTACTATTTATTGCTGTAGCATGAGATATAAGTTCCCTATCCAGAGTTTTAAGTCCCCAAGTAGTTAATGGCATTAGAACTAGTGAAATGCCAATCATACGTATACAATACATTAATGATACATGAATTAAAGACGTATCTTTACCTAAAAAAGCAAAAGACAAAGTTCCTAAAAATAAACAGCCAGTTCCTAATATTGATAAAGCTTGAGGCCCATATTTATCTAAATGGCGACCTGCAATTGGATTTAATGCAACCATCAGTATAGCACCTGGCATCATTAAAGAACCTGAAACTAGTGCAGAAAAACCTCTTACAGATTGTATATATAGAGGAATCATTAATGTGGCAGACATCATTGAAGCATACACAATCATAATCAATACTGTAGAAATTAGGAATGGTTTGTTTTTGAAAACTCTTAACTCTAAAAATGGTTCTTTAGATTTTAATTGACGTAATGTAAATAATATTAATGATATAATTCCTATAATTATTGGTAAATATGTGGCAATATTAGTCCAGCCATAATTACCTTGATTAGTAAATCCAATCAATAAACCACCAAATCCTAGAGAAGATAGTATTATTGAAGGTATATCCAATTTTAGTTTTTGAGCTTCTCCAACATTTTTCAATAGAACAAATGAAAGTATAACATCTAATATAGCTATAGGTGAAAGAAGTAAAAATAAACTATGCCAACCAAATGAATCTACCAACCATCCAGATAAAGTTGGTCCTATAGCTGGAGCAAATCCTACTGTAATACCAACTAAACTCATAGCTGTACCACGTTTTTCAACAGGACATAAATAGAGTATAATGACCTGTAGTAGTGGCATTAAAGAACCAGAACCAACTGCTTGTAATACACGAGCAACTAGCATAGTTGAAAAGCTATTAGAAAAAAGTGCAATGACACATCCTAGGGAAAATATAGTCATTGATGTAATGAATAATTTTCTAGTACTAAATCTATTTATCAAGTAAGCTGTTGTAGGTACAATAATACCTGCAATAAGTAGATAAATTGTTGTTAACCACTGACCAACATCAGCAGTAATTTTAAAATCTGACATTATATTAGGTAATGCAGTTGATAATAATGTCTGGCTAAGAGAGCTTATAAAAGCACCAGTCATTACGATTGCTATTATTAAATTTCCTTTTTTGTTATTACTTTGGGTTTCCATGATTTATAACGTCTCCTTTTTTAATTGATTTTTAATACTGTTCAACAAAAGTACTTTTGGTCTCAAAATGTCTTCTTTTTCTAAGTATGTAATCATTGCATCCATGATTAAAGAATCATATTGTTGATTTTTTTCCTCAATATATAATTTTTTTGTTGCCTCTAGTAGCTTGGGGTTTTCAAGGAGTGAAGTATCCGTTTTTATTAGTTCCTCTATATCTTGTATCGTTTTAAAAAATAGCGATTTATTATGAATGGAAAAGTAGGCTTCATCTTCTTGTTCATATAAAAACATTGATTTTTCAATTAAAGGATTTAGATTATTAATATTTTCTACAACTAAATCTAAAATTTGTATAGTGAATTCAGCAATAAAGTATACATTCACTTCTCTTTTTTGTATGTGAATAATATACGTAAACTGATGAATTAGTGCATCCAATAAGAAAACTAAATCGAATATATTGTTTTCTATTTTATCCCCGTAGTTATCAAATAAACTGAGTTTGTATTCATTCAATAAATTAGCTCGAGTTTTTTTTTGTAATTTACTCGTAGTATTACGTTGCGCCTCAGAAAAGTTTTCTCTTATATAGGTGTTTATAGTAGTTCTAGAAAAAATATTTTCCCATACAGCAATTATCTTTCTTCTTAACTTCTCAGATGATGGAATATCCTTATTTTCATTAATGGAATATATAATTTCCAAGAATTTTTCATCATAATAATTGATTATTTCGCAGATAAAAATTTCTTTAGTTTCAAAATGTTTATAAAAAGTAGCTTTAGACATTTTACATTCTTTTACAATATCTAGTATCGAAGTATTTTGAAAACCTTTCTGGTCAAAAATTCTTTGTGCAATAGTTATAATGAGTCTTTGTTTATCCGTCACTTTACTATCTCCCTTCATATAAAAACATAAAGTACTAAAGAGTACTTGAGAGTTTCTATAGATATATTATACACTATTTGGAAAAAAAATCAATATATGTATCATTAACCTGAGAATTTTGAAAAATTTGTTGTTGTTTTTAGTCATATAGAGAAGAAATTAAGAATTTCGTAAGAATACTTTAAATATATTGCAATAAATTAGTGGTATGATTATACTAAGAAAGAAAATGTCTTGAAATTTTTCTGTATCAAATACTAATTATGGAGGTGTAGTATATGAAAAAGAAAACTTGTATAGCCATAGTTTTTGCTCTATTTATAGTTTTTATAGGAATGTTTATTGATAGTTCTAGTGCAGGAAAGAAAATCATAACATCTGAATTAAGTAAATATAGGAAGGGCGTAAATGTATTATCAATAAATAATATTATAGTAGCAAATAAGGAGTATAGCTTACCTAAAGAATATTCTCCACAAGAAAGTAGTGAAGCAAAAGATGCTTTTTATAAAATGAATAAAGACGCTCAAAAGTCAGGTTTAAATTTAAAAGCTTTTAGTACATATAGAAGTTATGAATATCAAGATAAATTATTTAAGTCGTATGCAAAAGAACATGGTGAAAAAGAGGCAAATAGATTTTCAGCTAAGCCTGGAGAAAGTGAACATCAAACTGGACTTGCTTTTGATATTGGAGGAAATGACCAATCTAGTTGGGCAAATCAGAAGTTTAATAATACAAAAGAAGCTAAGTGGTTGTATGAAAATGCATATAAGTATGGTTTTATACTTAGATATCCAAAAGGCAAAGAGAATATAACTGGATATATGTATGAATCTTGGCATTATAGATATGTTGGAACTGAACATAGCAAAAACTTTGCAATGAATGATTTGACTTTAGAAGAATACTTACATTTAAATTAAATTATAGTTTGTTAAATTTAGGTTAAAATAAAAAATAAGCTAGACTATTAATTACATAAGGTGATATAATGTAAATACAATTTAAGATAACTACTCGAAGGGGAGTAGCTTACACGAAAGTGGTAATTAATCGTCAAGACAGTAGAAATACTCGGTTAATTAGCAAGGAATTCCTTGATAGCAAGACCTTCAAAATAAGCATTAAGTATGTTTGTTTTGGGGTCTTTTTTTATTCAAGGAATTTTTATTTAAAAAAATTTAAATTTCAAGTATACATAAGAGCCCCCAAACATAAAATAAATTTATTAAAGAGGAGGGCAACAAATGTCTTACAAAAGTACTTATCAAGAAGTAATTAAAAATTTAGACTCAAGCTTATCTGGTTTGAGCAAAGAAAAAGCAGAAGAGCTGTTAGAAAAAAATGGAGCTAATGAATTAAAAGAAGCAGATAAAGTTCCTACGTATAAGCTTTTCTTAGAAAGTTTTAAAGACCCACTAGTAATAATTCTATTAATAGCTGCTTTAGTACAAATATTTTTAGGTGAAACTGTAGAGTCTATAATAATTTTTGCAGTTATTATCATAAACTCAGTTTTAGGTGTCGTACAAACGAAAAAAGCAGAAAGTTCATTAGAAAGTTTAAAAAATTTATCTGCACCAAATGCAAAAGTAATAAGAGACAATAAAAAAATGACAATTCCAGCAAAAGATTTAGTAGTTGGAGATATTGTATTCTTAGAAGCTGGCGATTACATACCAGCAGATGGAAGACTTATAGAAGCACAATCTCTAAAGGTGGTAGAAGGTATGTTAACTGGAGAATCAGAGCCAGTTTTAAAGCATACAGAGCAAATAAGTGAAGATGTAAGCTTAGGCGACCAGAAAAATATGGTATTTAGTGGTGCTGTAGTTGTTTACGGTAGAGGTTCTTTTGTAGTAACTGGAACAGGTATGAATACTGAAATGGGTAAAATAGCTGGCCTTTTGGAAAGTGCTGAAAATAAACTTACACCATTACAACAAAAAATAGAAGACTTTAGTAAAAAACTTGGTGTAGGTATTGTAATACTTGCTCTTTTAATATTTATAATTCAAGTGGCAAGAAATTACTTTATGGCTGGAAATGGTGAAATGACACAGATAATTCTCGATTCATTCATGTTCTCTGTAGCAGTGGCAGTAGCAGCTATACCAGAAGCTTTATCATCGATAGTAACTATCGTATTAGCTGTTGGAACAAACAGCATGGCAAAAAAACAAGCTATAATAAGAAAATTACCAGCAGTAGAAACTTTAGGTTCAACAAGTGTTATATGTACTGATAAAACAGGTACTCTTACGCAAAATAAAATGACAGTTGTTGATTATTACATGTATGGAACTAATAATGATGAGTTAAATAAAGAAAAGGTAAACTATTCTTATCATGCTAAATTATTGACTATGGTTTCCACACTTTGTAATGATTCTCATATAACTAGTGATGGTAAAGAAGTTGGTGACCCAACAGAAGTAGCATTGATAAATTATTCAAGTAAAAATGATTTAGATTATGATAAATTAAGAAGTAAGTATGTTAGAATCAATGAAATTCCATTTGACTCAGATAGAAAGCTTATGTCTACTGTAAATAGCATATATGGAGATTATATAATGTTTACAAAGGGTGCACCAGATATTGTATTTAGTAGATGTAAATATGCTTTAAAAAATGGTTCAAAAGTAGATATAACAGATGAGATAATAGAAGAATATAAGCATAAAAATGAAGAATTTTCAAATAGAGCACTTAGAGTATTAGCTTTCGCAATAAAAGATGTTCCAGAAGAAGGCTTTACACCTTCAATTGATGATGAACATGATATGACATTGGTTGGAATAATGGCAATGATAGACCCACCAAGAGAAGAAGTGATGGATGCTGTAAAAGAAGCAAAGAGTGCTGGGATAAAAACTGTTATGATAACTGGTGACCATAAAACAACAGCAGCGGCAATTGCAAAAGAAATTGGTATAATGGAAGATGGGGACTTAGCTCTTACTGGAAAAGAACTTGATGCTTTGAGTGAAGAAGAATTATATGAAAAATTGGAAAATATAAGTGTGTATGCCAGAGTATCACCAGAAAATAAAATTCGTATAGTAAAAGCGTGGCAACATAAAAACAATATAACTGCTATGACTGGTGATGGTGTAAATGATGCACCAGCATTGAAACAAGCAGATATAGGTATAGGTATGGGAAGTGGTACTGATGTAGCAAAAGATGCCTCTGCCATGGTACTAGTTGATGATAACTTTGCAAGTATAGTAAATGCTGTTGAAGTTGGTAGAACAGTATACAGCAATATAATAAAAGCAATTACTTATTTATTTGCAGGAAACTTAGGAGCTATAGTAGCTATATTGTTTGCAGTATTTGCAGGTTGGTCGAATCCATTTACAGCTTTACAACTTTTATTTATAAACTTAGTAAATGACTCTTTACCAGCAATTGCGTTGGGATTTGAAAAGTCAGAAAAAAATATAATGGATAAACCTCCTAGACATCCAGATGAAAGTATACTAGCAGGAGGGACATTGAAGGCAGTAGCTATAAGAGGTTGTATAATAGGTGTAGTTACAATTATTGCACAGTATATAGGATTACAAGTATCTCCAGAACTTGGAGTAGCTATGGCATTCTCAACATTGATATTAGCTAGAATAATGCAGACATTACCTGCACGTTCTAATAATCAAACCGTAATAAAATTAGGCTTTTTTAGTAATAAGTATGTTATAGGAGCAGTTGTAATTTGTTTTGGACTTTACTCTTTAACACTAATACCAGTATTAAGAGGCATATTCTCTATACCAGAAGTGTTTGGACTATATCAATTAGGAATTTGTCTAGGTCTAGCGTTGATTTCATCAATACTAATGGAGCTTAATAAGTTAATTAACAGAAATACAGTAAAATAATTTAAAAATTAAAGGGGCATATTGATTTTAACAATATGCCTCCTATATAATTTACTCTATATTATCGATTATTTGGAATGCTTTTATAACTTCAGGAAGTTCCTTTTCTTCTGGCATTCTAAATCTTATAAAATTTTTATCAAGTCCAGTGAAGTCACTACCAGATATAACTCTTATTTTTAACTTTGCAAATTCTTGTTGTAAATCTATGTCTTTGTTTTTATGTTCAACTGTCATTATTGATACAGTATCATTAGTTTCAGCTATATTAAGGTTTTTCCAAGGAATTAATAATTGATTTTTTATAGCTTGTGTTTTTTCCTTTAATTCTTCTATAAATTGAACATCATCTAGTAAATTGGCTGCAATACTACGAGATATTTCAGATACTTCGTAAGGAGTAGAAATCTTTTTAATAGGGTCAACAAGTTCTTTTGGAAGAACTGCATATCCTGCTCTTAGTCCTGCTAAACCAAAACCTTTTGAAAATGTTTTTAAGACAATTACATTATCATAAGTATTTAGAAGTTTTACAGCTGAATTTTCTTTTGGCATGTATTCACCATAAGCTTCATCTACCATAACTGCGATATTATATTTAGATGCTTCTTTTACTATATTTTCGATTGATGATAAAGGTATAATTTGTCCTGTAGGATTATTTGGATTGTCTATGTAAATTACTTTATATTCTGGATTTATTTTTTCAATAAATTCTTTTTCATTAAATTTGAAATTATCCTCTTTCTTTAAAAGAACATAATCATAAGTAGCACCATGCATTTTTATATCTGTTTCATATTCAGAGAACTGAGGAGAATATCCTAAAACCTTATCTCCTTTTTCAATAAATAGTCTATTTAAAAGGTAAATAACATGTATAGAACCATCTGCCAAACAGATTCTATCAATATCTAATGTTATAAAGTCTTTCCAATAATCAACTATATTGTCTTTTAAGGCAATTGAATGAGGGTATCCTCTTATCATATCAAATTCTAAAGCATTAAAAGCTTCTACAGCTTTATTTGAGTAAGAAACTGTATTTATACCTTCACCACAGTCTATCTCAAATACATCTTCTGAATGCCCAGATTCTATTGCATAACTTTTTTTCAACTGCATTTCAATAGCTTTGTTAATTTTTAATTTCATAGTTCATCACTCCTTATTTAGTCAATAATAAATGTTACAAAAGTCGCTAGATTTAAAATATTTTGAAAATATATAATAGTAAAAAATGAATATAAATATTAT
Source organism: Clostridioides sp. GD02367 (assembly GCF_045900275.1). Taxonomy (NCBI): domain Bacteria; kingdom Bacillati; phylum Bacillota; class Clostridia; order Peptostreptococcales; family Peptostreptococcaceae; genus Clostridioides; species Clostridioides sp. GD02367. Next base: position 249,174 of record NZ_JBJODK010000006.1, read on the forward strand.
AATAGCTCACTTTATTTAATATGATTATATATCATATATTGTAAAATTTCTAGCATTATAAGACTATAAATTGAAAATATTCAGAAAAATACTACAAGAAACGATTTATTTTTCTCTTAAAAGGGGTTAAATGAATGTTATTAATTTTGTAAATTGAAATAGTTTAAGTAGAAAGTTATGATATAATTTAATAAGGGTAATTCTTTAGATTATATTAAGGAAATAGAGGTATACAATAAAAAGTTATGGAGTTGGATTATGGGATATAAATTAATTGTAACAGATATGGATGGAACTTTATTAGGAAATAATCATAAAGTTACAGATGAAAATAAAACTGCACTACAAGAAGTTATAGAGAGTGGTATTAATGTAACTTTAGCAACAGGAAGAGCCTTCGATTCAGCTAAATGCAATGTAGATTTTCTTAAAGAAGATATGCCAATAATAGCTTGTAATGGTTCATTGATAAGAGAGCAAAATGGAAATATAATATATTCAAATAAAATTGACACAACAACGTGTTTAAATATATTAGATGTATTGGACAAATATGATATTTACTATCAGTGTAATAGTATAGATTCCATGCTTTCAAGAAAAATAGAGGGACGTGAGGACAAGTTAAGTATATTTTTAGGTAATGAGACAAAAGTAATTGTAAAAGACGATTTAAGAGAAGAAATCTTAAAAAATGATATACTAAAATTTGTAATCATAGAAGAAAAAAATCCGTCTATTTTAGATGATATAAGAAAAGAATTGATAAAGGTTCAAGGTATAAAGATAACTTCTTCGTGGCCAAACAATATTGAAGTTATGAATGAAGGTGTTGATAAAGGCAATGCAGTTAAATTTTTAGCTGAAAAGATGAATATAGATAGAGAAGATATAATTGCATTTGGAGATAATTATAATGATATAGAGATGATAAAATTTGCTGGTCTTGGAATAGCTATGGGAAATGCAGAAGAATTAATTAAACAAGAAGCTGATTATGTTACAGATACCAATCAAGATAGTGGAGTTGCAAAGGCAATTTATAAATTCTTAGAGTTAAAAAAAACACTTAACTCTTAAAAAATGTATATACAGGAAAAAAGAGGTTGACTATTTTATTGATAGTAATTATAATACAAATAGATAAAACATAAAAAACTTAGATTCAGTGAAGAAGAGAGTAGGTATAAAGAAAATCTCAGCGAGTTAGGAATGGTGTGAGCCTAATGATAACACTTTATATTGAAAAGAGCTTTGGAGAATACTACTTGAAATTTAGTATGGTAGTAGGTAATCTCGCCTTAAGAGAATAGAGTGGGTAAACTTTGTTTATCAACTAGAGTGGTAACACGGAATATTTCGTCTCTTGGTCTTTTTGACCAAGAGATTTTTTAATTTTAACTTAGATGTAAATATTATAATTAAAATAAAAAAATTTAAAATATGAGGTGAAAGGTATGAAATTATGGGGTGGACGCTTTAGAAAAGCGGAAAATCAACTTATGGAAGAATTTAATAAATCTTTTGGTTATGATTGTGTACTGTATAAAAAGGATATTGAAGGAAGTATAGCACATGTTCATATGCAAGTAAAATGTGGTCTTTTAACAGAGGAAGAAGGAAAGACTATAACAGAAGGCTTAAAAGGAATCTTTGAAGATATAGAAAATGGAAAGTTAGCATTAGATGGAGAATATGAAGATATACATAGTTTTACTGAGATAAATTTAATTCAAAGAATTGGCGATGTTGGTAAGAAACTTCATACAGCACGTAGTAGAAATGACCAAGTTGCAGTTGATATGAGATTGTATGCTAAAGAAAAGGCAAATGATTTGGTAGATTTAATATCTGAATTTAAAGCAACTATAAAAGATGTTGCTGATAAAAATCCAGTGATAATGCCAGGTTATACTCATCTTCAAAGAGCACAAGTAGTAACATTTAAACATCATTTGATGGCGTATTATAGTATGTTTGATAGAGATGAGAAAAGAATAAAAAATGCTATAGAAATATTAGATGAATCACCTTTAGGTTGTGGAGCTTTGGCAGGAACTACACATGATATAGATAGAAATATAACTTGTGAACAATTAGGATTTAAAAAAGTAGTAGATAATTTTATGGATGGAGTAAGTGATAGAGATTATTTATTAGAGTTAATGAGTGATTTTTCAATTATAATGATGCACTTAAGTAGATTAAGTGAAGAGTTGATACTTTGGAGTTCTCAAGAATTTGGATTTGTTGAGATAGATGATTTATATACTACAGGAAGTAGTATAATGCCTCAAAAGAAAAATCCTGATGGAGCGGAACTTATAAGAGGAAAGACTGGAAGAGTATATGGAAATCTGTTTGGTCTTTTTACAGTAATGAAGGGTATACCATTAGCATATAATAAAGATATGCAAGAAGATAAAGAAGGTTTTTTTGATAGTGTACATACTATTGAAATGTGTATACAGATAATGGATAGAATGATAGCTACATTAAAAGTAAATGAAGACAAAATGAAACAAGCAGTAAAGAATGGATTTTTAAATGCAACAGAAGTTGCTGACTACTTGGTTAAAAATAATGTTGCTTTTAGAGATGCACATGGAATAGTAGGAAGTATCGTTATATATTGTGAAGACAATAAAAAGGCAATAGAAGATTTAACATTAGAAGAATTACATAAGTTTTCAGATGCATTTAAGGAAGACATTTATGACTTTATCGACTATGAGAGTATATTAAATAAAGGAATAAAAAAGAATTTAAAATAATATATTAAATTTCAAAAAGCTGTAAATTTGGGTGATGACATTCAAATCTACAGCTTTTTTTGTATAAAAATTTATTATACGTAAAAGTAGTAAATTTAAAAAGAGTAATATTGGAAATAAATATAAGTAAAAAAATTATTATTAAAATGATAATTAATATCAATAAGTATTGACAAATTTATTTCAAGATACTATTATATATAATATAAATAATAATGAAAATCAATATCAAATAAATGGGAGGAAATCTAATGAACTTATTAGTGATTGGTGGTCATGAAAGAATGGAAAAAGATTATATGGTTATGGCCAAGAAAAAAGGTTATAAGACAAAGGTATATACGACTATGTCTTCTAAATTAAATAATTCTATAGGAAAACCAGATGCAGTTGTTATACTCACATCAACAGTTTCACATAAGATGTCTAGAACGGTTGAGTCTCAAGCTAAAAAACAAGATATATTAATTGTAAGACATAAGAATAGTAGTAAGGTAGCATTTAATGAATGTCTAGATATGGTCGATGAATGTCTTGGAAATTGTTCAAAATGTAAACTTAATGATAAACAAAAACAGAAAAATACATAAATTTAAATTAAAGGTACTGTCATAGTATTTTATATTTAATAATCTTGAGAGCTTGTCTAAATAAATTAAATACATATTACTATAACAGTACCTATTTTATAAGAAGAAACAGATTTAATTTTTTTCTTATAATTACTATTTTTTCATATTTCTTTTGGATTTTTTTCTGTTATTTTTTTTATTTTTCTTCTTGATGATTGAAGCTATTATAAATAAAATTAAAAGTACTAAAATTCCTGCAACAATCTTAATTAAAGTCATTAAAGTATCATTACTAGTTATAAATGGAATACTACTGTCAAGGTTGTTTTTTGCAACTAGGTCTATACTATTTTCTAGCTTATTACCATTGTATATATTTAAAGTACCAACCTTAGCTCCTTTTTTTATAGGTAAATCAATTTTGTTTAGTTCTGTTTTAACATCATAGTTACTTTGAGATTCATTTTTTCCTAAAAATATCTTATAACTATTTTTTGGTTCATAAACTAATTCATGCTGTTTTGTAAATAATACTTTTTTAGTATCAGCATATTTTTCCTTATCAACAATAGTGGCACACTTAAAATTATCAAATCCATAATCAATCAAGATTCGTGAGTCTAAATATAAATCGGCATTAGTTGAGTTAAATACAGCAGAGATAACTCTTCTTTCATCTTTTACAGCACTAGATAAAAGACATTTACCAGCAGCATCAGTAAATCCAGTTTTTATACCATCAACTATATCATATTTTATATCTATAGGTTGACCTTTATATGTAATCTTAGCATGTGATGTCAAAAACTTATTAGTGTTTACAAAATATCTTTCATAAGGGTATGCTTTTGTAGCCTCAAATTTAAGTGATTTAGTCTTTACAATTTGTCTAAAAATATCATTATGCATGGCTTCTCTAGCTATAAGAGCCATATCATGAGCTGTAGTGTAGTGATTAGGGTCAGGCAATCCATGAGGATTATTAAAGTGAGTATTATTAGCTCCAATTTTTTTTGCCTCAGAATTCATAAGGTCAACGAATTTTTGTACATCTCCACCGCCCACATATCTAGCTAATACAAAAGCGGCATCATTAGCAGAATGAACTAAAAGAGCATTTAGTAACTCTCTTACAGTAAAGGATTCTCCTTCTTTTAGATACATACTAGAACCATCTATTTGAGGTAGATTTTTAATCTCTATTACTTGATTTAAATCTTTAACCTTTTTTAGAACTATGCAAGCTGTCCATGCTTTAGTTGTTGAAGCTGGATAAAGTTTGGAATCTCCATCTTTATTGTATAATATTTTTCCAGTTTCATAGTCCATTAAAACTGCATGTTTGGCAACTATAGCTGGTTCATCATCTGCAAAAGAGATATTAGAACTTCCTAAAAATGAAGTGAATATCAATAAACAGATTAATAAAAGTGATAAATTTCTTTTCATTGTGAACCTCCAAATTTTAAATTCATCTTTTAGTATAGCATATATTTGTCAATAATTAAAAGAAAGGAGTGGTTAATATATGAAAAAAAAGGTAAAGTTTATTTCATTTTTTGTTTTCTGTTTTTTAATATTATCTTCAGTAATCGTTTATAAATCGAATATTTTTAACGATGATATTTATGTTGTAAGTAAAAAAAATTCACTTAATGAAAAAAAACATAATGTAGACAACTCAATTAAAACTGAAGAGGATGGTCACAATAAAGTAGTCAAAGACATAGATAAAAGTGTTCAAAATAAAAAAATAACTATATACATAAGTGGAGCAGTAAATAGACCAGGTATTGTAACCATAGAAACAGATAAGAGACTTTATGATGCTGTAGAATTATTAGGAGGAACAACGAGTGAAGCCGATTTAAATGGAGTTAATTTATCTATAAAGCTAGAAGATGAGCAACATTACATAATACCTAAAATAGGGGAGATGGTATCTGTGACAAGTAATAATGATTCCAATGAACCAAATCAAAACGACGAATTAAAAAAAGAATCTAAAACCAAAAATAATAAAAATGCATCTAAAGAAGAAAAAACAAATATAAATGTAGCAACAATAGAAGAACTAGATTCTCTTCCTGGAGTTGGAGAAGCTACTGCTAATAAAATTTTACAGTATAGAGAAGAAAATGGACAATTTAATTCAATCGAGGACATAAAAAATGTAAATGGTATTGGAGATAAAAAATATGAAAATATAAAAGATTTAATTTGTGTAGACTAAAATATAATACAAAACTTACTTATAGATATGGTATTATAAATATGTATGTATATGTGTGTATATGTGGAAATTTAGTAAAGGAGGCACTTTTATGAAAAAAGAACAAAAAAAACTTACAGAGATGACAACAGCAGGTGGTTGAGCCGCTAAAATAGGGCCAGAGGTTCTGGCATCAGTTTTATCTCAATTACCTAAAAATGATAATATAGAAAACCTATTAGTAGGATTAGATACAGCAGATGATGCTGCTGTTTATAAATTAAATGATGATATGGCACTTATTCAGACCTTGGATTTCTTTACACCAATGGTAGATGACCCGTATGTATTTGGACAAATTGCCGCATCAAATTCTCTATCAGATGTATATGCTATGGGAGGCAAACCTTTGGTTGCAATGAATATTGTTTGTTTCCCATCATGCCATGATATGGATGTGCTTGCAGAAATATTAAAAGGTGGATTTGATAAAGTAAAAGAAAGTGGAGCACTTTTAGTTGGAGGACATACTGTAGATGACAAGGAGCCTAAGTATGGTCTTTCAGTTTCTGGAATTGTAAATCCAGATAAAGTTTTATCAAATGCTACTGCAAAGCCTGGCGATAAGTTAATTATAACGAAACCAATTGGAGTAGGTGTATTAAATACTGCTATGAAAGAAGGTATGGTAGAACAACACATAGCAGATAAAGTAGTAGAAATAATGATACATTTAAATAAATACGCAGCAATGAGTTTTGATAAATTTGATGTAAATTCAGTTACAGATATAACAGGGTTTGGTTTACTTGGTCATACCTTAGAAATGGCTAAAGCTTCTGAAGTAAGTATTGAAATTGAATCAAACCATGTACCAATTATTGAAGGTGCAATAGAAATGGCACAAATGGGAATTATACCTGCTGGCATGTACAAAAACATGCATTATGTATCTAAAGATGTAGAAGTTGTAGGTGATGTGGAAGTAGCAGTTCAAGATATTTTATACGATCCACAAACATCAGGAGGATTATTAATTTCTGTAAAAGAAGAACTTGCAGAGGAACTTGTGAAAGATATGAAATTAAATGGAGCGATAGAAGCAAAAATTATAGGTTCTGTAGTTCCAAAAGGGGAAAAATATATTACCGTTTTATAAAATATTATAGAGAAAGAGTGATTGTTTTGAGCAAAAGAGAATTATTTGCAATGTTACCTTCAGTTGATGAAGTATTAAGTGATAATAGAATTGTAGAAATAATAAATGAATATCCAAGAAGCTTAGTTTTAGAATCTGTTAGAGAAGTAATCGATTTTAAAAGACAGTTTATATTAAGATTGAAAGAAGATGCGTCAAATTCTGTAACAATAGAGTTTGATGAAATAATAGAATCTGCGATAGACAGAGTTAAATTAAATTATTCACTATCATTAAAAAAGGTTATAAATGCAACTGGTACAGTTGTTCACACAAATTTAGGGAGGTCTTTACTTAGTGAAGATATAAAAGATGAATTATGGTGTGCTGCTTCAAGATATTCAAACTTAGAATATGATTTGGACAATGGAGAAAGAGGTTCAAGATATTCTCATTTAACTAGCACAATAAAAAGGCTTACAGGCGCAGAAGATGTACTAGTTGTAAATAATAATGCAGCAGCAGTACTTCTTGTACTTAGCACAATGGCTAAAGGAGGAGAAGCAATCGTATCTCGTGGAGAATTAGTTGAGGTAGGTGGCTCATTTAGAATTCCAAGTATAATGGCTCTTAGTGGTGCAGAACTTGTTGAAGTTGGTTCAACTAATAAAACTCATTTAAAAGATTATAAAGAGGCAATTACAGAAGATACAAATGTATTAATGAAAGTTCATACAAGTAACTATAGGATTATGGGGTTCACAGAGAGTGTTTCTATAGAAGAGTTAGTTAATTTAGGCAAAAAATATAAATTACCTGTAATAGAAGACTTAGGAAGTGGAGTATTTATAGACTTATCAAAATATGGGTTATCTTATGAACCAACTGTATTAGATTCTATACGACAAGGTGCAGATGTAGTAACATTTAGTGGAGATAAGATGCTTGGAGGTCCACAAGCAGGGATTATAGTTGGCAAAAAAGAATATATAGAAAAAATGAAGAAAAATCAGCTTACTAGAGCTCTTAGGGTTGATAAACTTACAATATGTGCTCTTGAAGCAACATTGAGAATGTATTTAGATGAAACAAAGGCAATAGAAAGTATACCAACTTTAAAAATGTTAACATATAAAATAGAAGAATTAGAAGCAAAAGCAAATAGGCTATTTGAAAAAATAACTGCATTAAATTTGAATGCAATTATAAATATAGAAGATGGATTTTCACAAGTGGGAGGAGGGTCTATGCCTCTTGAAACTATAAGTACAAAGGTAGTAACAATAACTCCTGAACATATGAATGTGTCAGCTTTAGAAAAGAAGTTAAGACTTAGTGAAGCTCATATAATAGCTAGAGTATATGATAATAAATATGTATTAGATGTAAGAACTATATTTGATGATGAGTTTGATGTAATAGTTGAAGAATTAAGAAAAGCCTTTAATTAAATAAATCTGAGGTAATATTGATATTAAATTTAATTTGTAATTAGAAGTATTGAAGTTTTGATAGGGGGCAAAAAATGAAAAATGTAGTAATTGGAACAGCAGGTCATATTGACCACGGAAAAACAACTCTTATAAAAGCATTGACTGGAAGAGAAACTGATACATTAGATGAAGAAAAAAAGAGAGGTATTTCAATAAATTTAGGATTTACTTATTTTGATTTACCAAATAAGAAAAGAGCTGGTATTGTAGATGTACCAGGACATGAGAAGTTTATAAAAAACATGTTGGCTGGAGCATCTGGTCTTGATATTGTATTACTTGTTGTAGCAGCAGACGAAGGAGTTATGCCACAAACAGTTGAGCATTTAGATATTTTAAGTTTTTTAAATATAAAAAATGGAATAGTGGTTCTAACTAAGTCTGATACTGTAGACGAAGAATTTAGAGAATTGGTAAAAGAAGACATTTGTGAGAAAATAAAAGGAACTTTTCTTGAAAACGCAGAAATAATTGAAGTTGATTCTGTATCTAAAAAAGGTATAGATACCCTTATTGAAAAAATAGATAAAATGAGTGATGATATAGAGGATAAAAACGAAAATTCTCCATCGAGACTTAATATAGACAGAGTATTTTCAATAAAAGGATTTGGTACTGTAATAACAGGAACTTTAATAGAAGGAAAGATAAGTATAGAAGATGATTTGGTTATATATCCACAAGTATTAAAAACAAAGATAAGAAGTATACAAGTTCATGGAGAAAATAAAGATACAGCTTATGCAGGGCAAAGAACAGCAATCAATATATCAAATGTAAAAGTTGAAGATATAAATAGAGGAGATGTTTTGGCTGCACCAAATTCATTAGAAGAATCAATGATGCTAGATGTGAAATTATCACTGGTAAATCATTTGGACAAAGGGTTAAAACATTGGGATAGATTAAGACTGTATCATGGCACTAGAGAAATACTTTGTAGAGCAGTTCCATTAGATAAAGAGTTAATCGAAAGTGGAGAGAGTGGTTATGTTCAGTTAAGACTTGAAGAAAGTATAGTGTCCAAAAAAGGTGACACCTTTGTAGTTAGACGATATTCTCCAATGGAAACTATTGGTGGAGGTGTAATAATCGACCCATCTCCTAAAAAACATAAGAGATTTGATGAAAAGGTTATAGAAGCATTAAAAATAAAAGAAAAAGGCGAACTTAAAGATATAATAGAAGAATATCTAAAAAGAAACCTAAAAAATTATCCAAATATAAAAGAAATAATGAGTTATAGTGGTGCCCATGAAGAGCATGTAAAAAAAGCTCTTGAAACACTTATATTAGAAAGTAAAGTATTTATTATAGGTAATATGTATATGCATATAAATCAATATAATAAATTAAAAGAAAATATAGTAAATCTTTTAAATGAATACCATAAGAAATATAGATTGAGAAAAGGAATATTAAAAGAAGAAGTAAGGTCTAAAATAGAAAGTAATTTTAAGACTAGAGAAATGGATATTTTGTTAGAAAGATTATCTACAGAAAATATCATAAAAATAGAAAATAATATAGTATCCCTATTTGATTTTGAGGTTGTTTTAAATGACAAACAAAAAGAAATAGCAAAAAAGATAGAAAAAAGATTAAAATCATGTGGAGTTTCTTCGATATTGACAATAGATGAAGTTTCTGAAGGAAATAATAACTATGCTGAAGTATTAGAGTCAATGATAGGTAATAAGGTAGAGAAATTAGATGATTTGTATATAATGGACAAAGGTATTTATGAAAATGCAAAGAAGACCTTAATAAATTATATAAAAGAGAATAAAGAAATAACACTAGGAGAATACAGAGATTTGATTGATTCTAGTAGAAAAAATTGTATGATTATACTGGAAAACTTCGATAGAAACAAGATAACTAAGAGAGTAGAAAACAAAAGAATTTTGTTTTAGCGGAAAATGTCTGTTTTTGCTTTGAGGTATAAAGAAGGAATTATAATGTCGAGTATCGTATAAATTAATTAGTATAAAATATTAATTAAGAGGAAGTGTAAAGTATTGAAGAATATAATACCTGATGTAAATCCAGATATAAAAGAAAGAGAAGACATGAGCCTTTTATTTATAATAATGGGCTCAGTACTTTTATTATTTATTATAAAAGATATAGATAAATATGAAACTTTATTACATGCAATATATGCTACATTTTTAATAGCTACAGGAATGGTTATATTTAATACAACTAAGTTTAAAGTAGATTCATTTTCTACATTTTTAGGATTGATTTTTATAGCTACTGGGGCATTAGAATGTGTATATTTATTTAATTGCTTGGGAATTAGAACAGAGTCTGTGATTAAGACTAATATCACAATATCAGCAATAACCGACTTATTTCCTATACTTGGTGTATACTTAAGTTTTAAATTTGTTAGGGATAATAAACAAATCAACTCTAGTGTAGTTTTATTCATAGCAAGTGTTACTTTAACTGTAGCATCTTTATTCATAATATCTAGAATGTTTAATTCTCTAGAAAATGATGCATTACAATATGCTTTAGGAGTTATAACATCTGTATTCATGATAATTACTGCTATTGTAAGTGGAATTGAATTAAATTCAAGTTCAAATGAAAGCAAATGGGAATACAATGAAAAAAAGTTTTTTAATAGAATAATAATAATAATAATCTTATCAAGGGCTCCAAATTTATTACATATGGTGATTGTTGATAGGCATATAGAGGAGATATTATCTCAGATAATAATAAATGTAGCCTTATATTATTTATATAATTACATAGTATCTAAGAATATTAAGAAAACAGCATTAGAATTGCATGATACAAATGAAGAGTTAACAATAAAAACGGAGAGCTTAAAAGAAAAAAACAAAAAACTAATTTATGAAACAGAAAAGATAGAGGAGCTTAAAGGGATACTTATAAAAAGAGAATCTAGACTCCAATCTACTTTGGATGTTGCAGTAAATAGCATAGTTGTGTTTAGTAAAGATGGAGTAATTACATATGCAAACAAGAGTTTTAGAAATATTTTTGGAGATTATAAAGAACAGGATAAATTAGGTGATAAAATAAAAAATTTCCACGATTTAATAGATAGTATTCATTCTGTATTTGACAATGAAAAGAATGTGGAAAAGTTTATTAATACTAGTGATAATAAGGTTTATCAAGCTATATTTGCTCCTTTAATTATTACTTCACAAATAGAAGGGGTATTATGTGTATTAAAAGATAAGACTAAGAAAAAGGAATATGAACGTAAACTTATTGAAGCCAATAAGAGAAGTAGAGATTTTTTAGAAAGTGTTGGAGATGGTATAGTAGTACTCGAAGGTAGTAATAAAATATATGTGAATAATGCATGTAGAGAAATTTTTAAAAATAATTTGGAAAGTATTGATTTTTCTTCAATATGTAAAGGCAAAGAAAGTGCAGAAAAAAGGTATTTAATAAATGGTGAGGTAAAGTATGTTGAAATGAGTTTTTCTCAGTATACTAATGCAGGTACAGATAAAACTATTATTGTGATACGTGATACTACTTCTCGAAAAATATCTCAAATAAAACTTGAAGAAAGTCAATCATCTTATTCAAGGTTTATAGATATATTACCTGATGGGATATGTTTACTAAAAGATGACTTGAGTGTAAACTATGCAAATAAGTCATTTTTAGATATGCTAGCTTTTACAAATATAGATGATATAAAAGATTCTAACATTAGGTTATTAATGAATGCAAATACTGAAGAAAAAATGAAATTTACTGATAATATGTCTAAGGTTTTAAATGAGAATAGGAGTATATCTTTACTAGAGTATGAGTTGATAAATAGTTATGATGATATAGTAGAAGTAGAATTAAGTGCATTACCTTTTGCTATATATAATACTAGATACATAATGCTTATTATAAAAGACTTGGCACATAAAAAATATTCAGAACAAGCAGAAAAAGAACTGCTTGAAAGATTTAAAACAGATAAAATAAAAACTGAGTTTTTTGCAAATATGTCTCATGAGTTAAAAACTCCACTAAATGTTATATCAAGTTCAAATCAATTAGTAGACTCTTTCTATAGAAGTGAAAAGATAAAAGATTACAATAATAATATTAAATCTCATGTAGATTTAGTGAGACAAAGTTCTTATAGGCTTCAAAGACTAATAAATAATATTATAGATTTAACAAAGATGGAGTCTGGATTCTATACATTAAAACTTGCAAAATACAATATTGTATCTGTAATAGAAGACCTATTTATGAATATAGAAGAGTATACAAGTAGAAAAGATATAAAGATTCTGTTTGATACAGAACTTGAAGAAATTAATGTCTATATAGACAAGGTTGAAATTGAGAGAATTATATTGAATCTATTGTCAAACTGCATTAAGTTTACTGACAATGGAGGATGGATATATGTAAATATTTATTATAAAATAGATAAAGTAATCATAAGTGTAAAGGATACAGGAGTTGGAATCCCTCAAGATAAACTGGAATTGATTTTTGAAGAATTTTCACAAGTTGATAAGACTTTATCTAGAAATACTGAAGGAAGTGGAATAGGGCTTGCTATAGTTAAGAATCTAGTAAGTCTTCATGGTGGAGATATAGAAGTAATAAGTGAAGTAAACAAAGGAACAGAATTCTTGATTTCACTTCCAATGAAGAGTTTTAATAGTGAACATTATACAGAAGACAAGAGAATCTATAATGTTGAAGAAAAAATAAAAATAGAATTTTCTGATATATATTATTAAAGACTCTTATAAGCAAATTCTAAATCAAAATACTATATGTTTTAGTAAGTATTTTATAAAAAATAGGCTATCATAAATTAAGCTATTATGATAGCCTATTTTTAGTTATATTTTGTATCTAAATATGAGAGCATATAATCTCCAAATTACCTTCAAAGCTAAAATCTCCAAAGTTATTTGGTAATATAAAATGCATACCCTTTTTTAAATCATATTCTACCGAATTGTGTATTAGTTTTCCATTGCCTTCCAATACGCTATATAAGGAAAAAGGTGTATCGTGTGTAAAATTACATTTTCCAAAGATATCTAATTTATAAACGCTAAAAAATTCATTTGATACAAATGTTGTACATTTAAAGTCTGATGTTGATACAGTTTTATAATCAGTATCAAGATTTATATGAGGAACATTCGTAACATCTATGGATTTTTGAACATGAAGTTCACGTTTGTTGCCTGAATTATCAGTTCTATCATAATCATATACTCTATAAGTAGTGTCTGAATTTTGTTGAGTTTCTAAAATTAATGTACCTTTGCATATGGCATGTATAGTACCACTAGGAACGTAGAAAAAATCTCCTTTTTTTATATTAACCTTTCTAAGCAGTTTGTCCCATTCATTATTCTTTATCATATCTACAAATTCTTTATGAGATTTTGCATTATGACCTATTATAATTTCTGCATCATCAGAACAATCTATTACATACCAACACTCTGTTTTTCCTAATTCTCCACCTTCATTTTTCTTTGCATATTCATCATTTGGATGAACTTGAACGGATAAATTATCATTTGCATCTAATATTTTTGTAAGCAAAGGAAATTTATCTCCAGGTGTATTTCCAAATAATTCTCTGTTTTTGTCCCACAATTCAGATAGACTTTTGCCTTTGTATTCTCCATTTTCTATTAAGCAATATCCATTTTTATGAGAACTTATAGCCCAACATTCACCAGTTGTTGGCGAAGTTATTTCATAATTAAATTTATCTTTAAGTGCAGTACCACCCCATATTCTATCCATAAAAATAGGTTTTAAAAATAATGGTTCCATAATTTTGTTCCTCCTATGATATTAAATTTATCCTACAAATAATTATATATAAATAGATTATAAAATCAATAGTAAAAAAGTTTTGTCCCTTGAAATGACATAAAGTATAAGGAGTTATCAAATAAGATAAACTATGATATATAATATAAAGTTCTAAATTGGAGTGATAATTATGGAATTATTTAAAGAAGAAAGTAAAAAGTATGAAAAAGAATTTTTAAAACTGTTGAAAGAATGGGTGAGCATACCGTCATTTTATGATGACAAAACTGTATCTGAAGATATGCCTTTTGGAAAAGGAGTCTATGATGCATTAAATTGGTTTGAAAATCTAGGTAGAGAAAACAATTTCAAGGTCAAAAATATAGATAATCATGCTGTTCAAATTGAATATGGAGATGGAAAAGAATTTGTAGATATATTTGGACACTGTGATGTTGTAAATCCAGGAGAAGGATGGGATAGTGAGCCATTTAAATTAAATATTATAGGAGATAAATTGGTTGCTAGAGGGGTATCAGATAATAAAGGCCCTATGATAGTAAATTTTTTAGCATTAAAAATGATAAAAAATCTAAATATTGATTTAAAAAGAAAGGTTAGATTAATTGCTGGGGGAAATGAAGAAAGTGGATTTAGATGTATAAAGCATTATTATAGCAAAGAGCCTTATGGTATATGTGGATTTACTCCAGATGCTAAGTTTCCTGTACTAAATGGAGAAAAAGGTGGGGCAACAATAAAGTTAATTTCAGAGATAGAAGATAAGTCTTTATACATAAGTGGCGGAATAGAGTTTAACACAATACCAGATAAAGTATATATAAAAAATATGAAAAATTTGGGTAAAGATAATATATGCTGTGATTTTAATAATACTTCAATAAGTTATAATAATGGAGATTATGTTATACATGGCAAAGGTGGACATTCATCTAAGCCTGAGAAAGCAATCAATCCTATACTAGGTGCAATTAAATTTTTATCAGAAAATATTGATGAAGATTGGACAAAAAGTTTAGATAAGTTAATAAATAAAGATAATACAGATGGAAGATTATTTGGTTTAGATATTGAAGGAAAATGTGGGATTTTATCGATGGTTCCAACAATAATAAACATAATAGATGGAAAGTTAGAATTAGTTTTAAGTGTCAGATATCCAGAAGTATTAACAGTTGAGGAAATAATAAAAAAATTTAATTTGTATATGAAGACAAATAATATTAATAAATTCGAGATTATTGGGGAAAATTTAAAGCAAGCAAATTATATAGATAGAAATTCAAAGATTGTAAAAACTTTGCATGATATATATATAAAGTACTCTGGAGATTTAAAAAATGATGTTAGGGTAACTAGTGCAGGAAGTTATGCTTCTGAAATGAATAATTCAGTAATATTTGGTTGTGAATTTCCTGATGGTAGTTTTGGAAATGTCCATAGTGCAAATGAATTTGCTAGCTTAGATAGATTTATAACTTCAATAGCCATATATGCAGAGGCGATAGTTGAATTATGCAATAATATATAAATACAAAATGTCCCTTATATAGACATATTATATATACAATTAAAATTTTACTTGATATATAATTGAAATCAAAGAGAAGGTGATACAATGATAACTAAGAAACATGCAGTAATAGTAAAAAGTTTAAGCAATAAAGACGGATATATGACATCAAATGAATTAGCTATCAAATTGGATGTGTCTACAAAAACTATTAAAAGATATATAGCAGATTTAAATAGTATTTTAAGCAAGTATGATTTGGTAATAGATTCTTCTAGAGGTATAGGATATAAGCTAAGTGGCTCTAAAAGCAATATAGCAAGAGCTGTTAAAGAAGCAAATAAATATATTGATGGTTTTTTAGATGACTCTGAAGAATCAAGAATGTCAAATATAATATGTATGCTTATTAATAGAAATTATATGAGTATAGAAGCAATGGCAGAAGAATTAAATCTAAGTATAGCTGCTATAAACAAATTGTCTAGTAAGCTTAAAAGAAAACTTGAAAAGTATGACTTAGTTATAAAATCTAAACCTTACTATGGAAGCTATATACATGGTGAAGAAATTAATATAAGACAATTGATTACTGACTATGCAATAAAACTGGATGAAAAAAGTAAAATCAAGGTGCTTTTAGATGACATTAGTGAAAACGATATACACTGTATAGAAAGTATTTTAGAAAAACATTTAAGAGAGAAAGATACAATAATTTCAGATAAAGATTTTAATCTTCTGCTTTCAAAGATAATTGTTTCTGTGTTTAGAAGTAAGAGAGGACATAGTAACAATATAAATCTAATAGATACAAGTTATAGATTTCATAATTACTCTTTTATAGAAAGCTTAATGAAAGAAATATCTGATAAGGTTGGATTTAAACTTATTGAAGATGAAGTGATTTATATTTCAAATTACTCTGGTGTAATCGCATATAAAGGTACACAAGGAAGAAAAAATACAAGTGAAATTGAGGAACGAATAAATAATGTTATAAATAGTGCACTTCAAGATATATTACTTATTTCTGGAAGTGATTATACGAAAGATGAAGAGTTTATGGTTTCAATATCTGACCATATAAAGAGATTTTTAAATAGGGCTAAAGCTAATATAAAATCTAATAATCCTCTGCTTCATCAGATAAAAGAAAAGTTCCCAATAGCTTTTAATTTAGCTGTGTTTTTATCAAACAAACTAGAAACTGAGTTTAATTTAAAACTTGATGAAGATGAACTTGGATATATAGCTATTCATTTTGCTGCTTCAAATGAAAGAATGAAAAAAAATACTAGTAAGAAGATTTGTATAGTCTGCCATTATGGGATAGGAACAGGTCAACTTATTTCTGAAAAATTAAAGCAAAATATAAGTGACTTAAACGTTGTAGGTGTTTATCCAGTTAGATATCTTGATATGGCTATAAGCCAAGATGTTGATTTAATAGTGTCTACTGTTGAATTAAAAGGTTATGAAAAACCTGTCTTGTATATCGAAAATATATTTGATGATAGCTTAATTGAAAACGTAAATAAAGCATTTTACGAAAAAGAGGAAAGAAGAAAGATAATAAGTAATATGTTTGATGAAAAAGCTTTTTTTAGTATAAAGGCTAGTACGAAAGAAGAAGTTATACTTTCTCTTTCAAACAAACTAAAAGAAAGAGATTTTATAGAAGAAAGCTCAATAGAAAGCATAATAGACAGAGAAAATATCTCATCAACTGAGATAGGAAATCTAGTAGCAATACCTCACACAATTGTGAAGGGAGATAAAAAATCTATAATAGGAGTTGGTATACTTGAAAATCCAATAGTTTGGGATAAACAAGAAGTTCAACTAGTATTTATGGTATTTTTTAACACTAAAGAAAAACATAATTTTTCAATATTTAAATACCTTTATAATTTTATAAAAGATGAAGGTGGAGTAAGAGGAATTATTAAAATATGTGACTTTAATAAATTAATGGCACTGATAGGTAATTAAGGAGGAAATTAATAATGGAAACAAACATATTTAACACAGAATATGTATTTTTAAATGTTGATACTAAGTCTAAGATTGAGGTTTTAAAATTTATAGCAAAAAAAGCTAAAGAATTAAACTTGACAGATGACGAAAATTTAGTATATGAAGGGTTAATGGCTAGGGAAGAACAATTTACTACAAATTTAGGTGAATCTATCGCAATACCTCATACTAAAAATGATGCAATTGAAAATCCAGCAGTAGTAGTATTGAAATTTACTGATGATGTTGTTTGGAATGAAGATGAAGATAAGGTTAAATTGGCAATAAGCTTACTTATGCCAGGAAAAAGTAAAGAGAATATTCATCTTAAATTATTATCATCTCTTTCAAGAAAATTAATAAATAAAGACTTTAAAGATTCTCTTTTAAAGAGTGATAATGTTGAAGAAATATCTAAATTAATAAATGAAGCTTTGGGTTTATAATTAAACGCTAAGGCTAAAATAAAACAAATAATTAATTGAAAAGTAGGAGGAATTTAAAATGAATAAAAAATTAGTAGCATTATGCGCTTGTCCAATGGGACTAGCTCACACTTTCATGGCAGCAGAGGCAATAGAACAAGCTGCAAAGGCACTAGGTTATGAAGCTAAAGTTGAAACTCAAGGTGCAGATGGTGTACAAAATGAGTTAACAAGAGATGATATATTAGGTGCAACTATGATAATACATGCAGTAGCAATAACTCCAGAAGGCATGGAAAGATTTGATGGTTGTGAAGTATATGAAGTTGAGTTACAAGAAGCTATAAAAAATGCAGAAGGTGTTATAAAAGAAATCGAAGAAGATTTAGGAATATAATAAATTTATTGTGGAGGAAATAGAATGGCAATTAAGAAAAAAGTTATAAACAGTTCAGGTGCTTCTACAACAGGAGGAAACAATGTAGGAAAACCTACTCCATCTAATCCAACTCAATCAAAGGGAAATGGAAAATGGAAGGAAATAAGTAAACATATAATGACAGGTATATCATATATGATACCAGTTTTAGTAATGGGTGGACTTATAGGAGCCTTATCTCAATTAATACCATATGCCATATTAGGACTTGACCCATCTGTAGGTATAGTTGATGCTATGAATTCAGGTGATTTTACAGGGTTTAAACTTACTCTTTTAAATATGGCACAATTAATGTCAAATTTCGGATTTACTTTGTTTGGATTTGCAATACCACTATTTGCAGCATTTTGTGCAAATTCTATAGGTGGAAAAACAGCTTTAATTGCAGGTTTTATAGGTGGATATATAGCTAATAAACCTGTAGGTGTGCCACAATTTGTGGATGGTCAATGGACTGAAGTTGTTCCAGTTGCATCAGGATTCTTAGGTGCGATATTAATAGCATTCATAATAGGATACTTTGTAAAATGGTTAAATAAATCTATAAAAGTTTCTCATAACTGGTTAGCTTTTAAGACAACATTTTTAATACCACTAATAGCATCATTAACTTGTATGATATTGATGATATTTATAATAACTCCAATTGGTGGTTTAATTAATGAAAGTATGAAAAACTTCTTAACAGCAGCAGGAGCAGCTGGAGAGTATGTATATGCAACAGCTTTAGCAGCAGCTACAGCATTTGACTTAGGTGGACCAATAAATAAAGCAGCAGGATTCGTTGCACTTGGTTTAACTACAGAGAATGTACTACCAATAACGGCAAGAACAATAGCTATAGTTGTTCCTCCAATTGGATTAGGATTAACAACTTTATTAGATAAAAGATTAGTAGGAAGAAGAGTATATGATAGACAATTCTATCAAGCAGGAAAGACTTCTATATTCCTATCATTTATGGGTATATCTGAGGGAGCAATACCATTTGCACTTGAAAGACCAGGTTTTGTTATACCTTTAAACATAGTGGGAAGTGTAATAGGAGCTATTACAGGTATAGTTCTAGGTGCAATTCAATGGTTCCCAGAGTCAGCTATATGGGCATGGCCTCTAGTTGATAACTTGTTTGGGTATATCATAGGTATAGCAGTTGGTGCTATATTCATAGCTGTAGGAAATATATTCTATAGAAATAAATTAATAAAAGATGGTAAACTTGTTGTGGATTATATAGACTAACATTTAAGTTTATTTATGATAACTTTGGCTGGTAATATTGTTTTAATTAATATTACCAGCCTTACCTATATATTAATTAAAGGTGGTGGATAAAAAATATGAGTAAAATAGAAAAAATAAGAAAGTATTTAGAAGAATATGATATAGAAGGTATTCTTATTAATAGTTCTACCAATAAATTTTACATTGGGAATCTATTTAGTTCATCAGGTTATGTTTTTATAACTAAAAGGAAACAATATATAATAGTAGATTTTAGATACTTTGAAGAAATCAAAAGAAAATCAAATTTATTTGATGTCATATTAATGGATAAAAACAGAACCTACTTTGATATAGTCAATGAAATTTGCGAAAATCAAAATATAAAAGAAATTGGATTTGAAGGAAGTGAAGTATCTTTTGATTCATATAAGAATATGAGTCAAAGGTTAAGTGTAACTTTAAAATCGGTTGATTTATCTACTTTAAGAAAAGAAAAAGACGATGATGAAATAAAATATATAAAAAAAGCTTGTGAAATAGTCGATGCTACATTTTATCATATAATTGATTTTATAAAAGTTGGTATGACTGAAAAACAAGTGGAAAATGAAATTGTTAGATTTATAAAAGAGTTGGGTGGTCAAAAAGAGTCTTTTGATACTATAGTAGCATCTGGATTGAGAGGAGCATTGCCTCATGGAAAAGCCAGTGAAAAAATTATAGAGTATGGAGATTTTGTTACTTTTGATTTTGGTGCTAAATACAATAATTATTGTTCTGATATTACTAGAACTATATGTATGGGTACTGTAAATAAAGAGTTACAAGAAATATATAATATAGTAAAAGAAGCTAATGAAGAGTGTATAAAGGTTTTAAAACCAGGTATGACTACTGGTGAAATAGATAAAGTTGCAAGAGATATAATTGGTTCCTATGGATATACTGATAACTTTGGTCATAATTTAGGTCATGGTGTAGGGATTATGGTTCATGAATATCCTGCATTAGCTCCTGAATCAAAAGAAGTATTAAAGGAAGGTATGATTATAACTATAGAGCCAGGAATATATATACCAAATCTTGGGGGAGTAAGAATAGAAGATGATGTACTTATAACACAAGATGGATGTATGAGGTTGACTACATCTACTAAAGATTTAATAGTTGTAAATTAAAAGCGAATTAGACAAATATTTTATAATAAGTAAGATAATTAGAAAAGAAGAGGTAAATTTAAATGTATAATTTTGATGATAGACCAGATAGAGTAAGTGAAAAGTGTAGAAAATGGGATTTAAATATTATAAGAGATAAGTTTGGAGATATTAGAGAAGATTTTGTACCAATGTGGATTGCTGATATGGATTTTAAAATACCAACAGAAATAGAAAATAAATTTATTGAAGCTGTAAAAAGAGGTGTGTTTGGATATACATACTGCTATGATGAATTTTATGATTCAGTTATCAGATGGCAAAATGATATGCATAAGGTAAAGGTAGAAAGAGAATGGATTACATTGACTTATGGAACTGTATCGACACTTCACTATGTAGTACAAGCTTTTTGTCAAAAGGGGGATAGTATAATATTAAATACACCAGTTTATGACCCTTTTGAATCATCAGCCAAAAAGCAAGGTGTAAATATAGTTTGTAATACATTAGATATTATAAATGATAGATATTATATAAACTTTGATAAATTAGAAGCTCAAATTAAAGAAAATAAACCTAAGTTAATGATGTTTTGTACACCACATAATCCATCTGGAAGAATATGGTCAATTGAGGAGATGGAAAAAGTAGCAACCATATGTAAAGAAAACAATGTTATTTTGGTTGCAGATGAAGTACATGCAGAACATATTCATTATGGTGAATTTAATTCAATACTTAAAATTGAAAAAGAGCTTTTAGAAAATGTTATTCTATTGACATCACCAAATAAAGGGTTTAATCTTGGAGGATTAAAGACTTCTTACTCAATCGTTATAAATAAGGATATAAGAGAGATATTCAGAGATAAACTAAAACAAAACTCTATAACTTCTCCAAATGTGTTTGGAATTATAGGATTGATAAGTGCTTATAATGAATGTCGTGAGTGGTTGAGTGGTGTAAACAAATATATAAAATCAAATTATGAACTTTTAGAAACTTGGGTAGAAAAATATGATAATATAAAATTGATGAAGATGGAGTCGTCTTATTTGGCGTGGATGGATATAAGTGGGCTAGGAATAAGCGCGAGTGAATTTACTGATAAACTGGCTATTGATACAGGAGTATTATTGGAGGATGGAAGCCATTTTGTAAAAGATGGTGAGAATTATGTTAGAATAAACTTAGGAACTCAAAAAGAAAATGTGGTTGAAGCTTTAAATAGGATGGATTTATTTTTAAAGTCTTTATAAAATAATTCTAAAAAACAAGATAAGTAAGTTTTGTTACAATAATTATAATATTGTTTGAGCGATTCTTTATTTGAAAATATGATGAAGAAAATTTTATATAGTAAAATATAAATTGTTTGTAATAATTACTAGAATGTTATGAAAAGCACCTTTAATATAATAAGGTGCTTTTTTTATTGTTGTTAAAGTCTTAAGTTTTATCTTTGCCAGTATAATTTATTTCTTATAACATGGTTTATGTAGATTTGTTTTAGATAAGTATATATACCTATGGTAAGTATTTAGAGTATGAGTTTACTATTTATTTAGTTTTTCAATAGAAAAAGCTTTGTCAGTAAGTTTGAAGTTATCTTTTATACCATCAGTTAAGTATACTTTTTTATCCTTAGTTATAAATATAGCATCTACATTATCAATACTATTAATTAAATTCATACCTTTTTCAAGTCCAAGTCCAAATGTAGAAGTAGATAAAGCATCACAATTAATAGATTTATCAGATATTATTGTTACACTACTTAAGCTATTTTCAAAAGGATAACCTGTAAATGGATTTAGCATGTGATGATATATTTTGCCATCCTTTTCTATAAATCTTTCATAAATTCCAGATGTAACAACAGATTTGTTTGTGGTTTCTATATTTCCTATAGATTCTCCATTTTTACTAGTTGGGTCTTGAATGCCGATTTTAAAAGGCTTATCATTTTTACCATTTTCTAAAGTAAATATATTGCCTCCTAAATTAACTAAACCTTTTTGTACACCTTCTGATTTTAAATAGGACACTATTTTGTCAGCAGCATATCCTTTGGCTATTGCGCCTAAATCAATTTTCATGTTTTCTTTGGTCAATTTTATAGATTTATTTTTTTCATCTAATACAATGTTTTTATAATCAATTAGAGGCAAAAGCTCTTTTATTTCAGAATCACTTGGAACTTTAGCTTTATCTGTTCCAATTGCCCATAAGTTTGATACTGGACCAACTGTTATATCAAAATATCCACTTGATAGTTTGGAGTATTGTATTGCCTCTTTTACAACGAAAAACGTATCATCTGAAACTTTGACAAAATTCTTTCCAGCATTATCATTTATTTTAGAAACATCACTGCCTGGTATATGAGTGCTCATTTTATTATCAATATATCTTAAAATTGAATCACATTCATTTAAGATTTTATCACTTTTGGATTCTTTTATATTAAATACAGTAACTTCATTTACTGTACCAAGGTAATAGCTAGTTTTACTATATTTAGTATTCTGGCTTGAACTCCTAAAAAATGAAAATAAAATTAATGCTAAAATCAATATCACAAAAATAAATGTGATTTTTTTCTTATTCATGGTATATTCCTCCTATGAAATTGTGTTATTATTTTATTATAACATAATTTCATAGGAGGACAAAAAATGAAGAAAAAAGACATTCTTCTTATTTTAGGCATTTTAGTTGTTATTACAGCATGTTATGGAATAATAAATGTTATAAATTCTAAAAATGCTGGAAATATTGAGATTTATGTAGATAATAAATTGTATAAAACTGTTCCAATAGATGCCAAAGAAGAATTTAAAATAGAGAATAGAGGGGGGTATAATATAGTAAAGATTCATGATAAAGGGGTAGAAATAGTAGATGCTTCATGTCCTGACAAGGTTTGTGTACATACTGGTTTTATAAATAAACCAAGTCAAAGCATAGTTTGTATACCTAATAGAGTTAGCATAAAAATAAATACAAATGAAAAGGATGATAATCAAGAAGATATAATTTCTAAATAAAATAATAAAAATAACTGAAAGGAATTGGTGATAAATATGGTTAACTTAGAAAATGATTGGAATGAATTATTGAAAGAAGAATTTGAAAAAGATTACTACTTAAATTTAAGAAAATTTCTTATAGAAGAGTATAAAACACGTCAAATATTCCCGAATATGCATAATATATATGAAGCTTTGAAACATACTTCATATAAAGATACAAAAGTTTTGATACTGGGACAAGACCCCTATCATGGAGATAATCAAGCTCATGGTTTAGCTTTTTCAGTTCAACCACAAGTGAAAACTCCACCATCGTTATTAAATATGTATAAAGAATTAAAAGAAGATTTAGGGTGTTTTATACCTAACAATGGATATTTGATGCCTTGGGCAGACCAAGGAGTATTACTTTTAAATACTGCTCTTACTGTTAGAGCACATGAAGCTAATTCTCATAAAAATAAAGGATGGGAAATTTTCACAGATAGAGTAATCTCTATTTTAAGCGAACGTGAAGACCCAGTTATTTTCGTATTATGGGGAAGTAATGCACGTAAAAAAGTAGAATTGATTGATACAAGTAAGCATTATATTTTAGAAGCACCTCATCCAAGTCCATTATCAGCAAGTAAAGGTTTTTTTGGATGTAAACACTTCTCTAAGATAAATGAAATTCTTGAAAAGTTAGGAAAAGAACCTATCAATTGGCAAATAGAAAATATATAAAATTAAAAGGTAACAAAATGATAACAAAACAACAACAAACAATGACATTGTTGTAACTTATAGAAATATGTTTGAATAGTTGAAAATACTATACATACATATTTCTATTTTTTTGTCAAGTTGACAACTCTTTAAAAAATAGTTACAATTTAGTTACACAAAAAACACAAACAAAAAAAGAAATTTACAAAGCAGAATTTTATGAAGCAAAATATATAGTGTAAAAAAATTTGAGGGAGGAAAGTTTATATGAATTTTAAAAAATTTAGTAATGCTAAAGTCTCGGTAATGGCGGTTGTTTTATCAGTTGGGATATTATCAGGGTACTCTGCACTTAATAAACAAGTAACATTAGTAGTAAAGGGAGAAGAAAGAACTATATCAACATTTAGTTCTAATGTAGGAGACCTTTTAGAATCTCAAAACATTAGCTATGATGCAAATGATATAGTTACTTTAGATGAAAACTCAAAGTTATCTAATGGAGATAAAATAGAAGTAATTGATGTAAAAGAAAAAACAGTTGTAGAAACTAAAGATATTCCATTTGAAGTTACAGTTGTTGAAGATGGTTCTTTATCAAAGGGAGACTCTGAAGTTAAAGAAGAAGGAAAATCTGGGAAAAGTGAATTAATATATAAAGAAACTTATCACAATGGAAAGAAAGTAGAAAAGGAATTTGTGAAAAAGGTTGTTAAAGCTGAGCCTGTAAACAAAGTTGTAAGCAAAGGAACAAAAGTAGAGATGCAAGTAGCTTCATCAAGGGGAGAAAACTCAAGAAGAATGGCTTCATCATCATCTAGTAATAGTAGTAGTAACAATGGTAAAAATATGAGAGTAGTAGCAACTGCATATACTGGTCATAGTATAACTGCTACAGGAACAAAGCCTAAGTGGGGAACGATAGCTGTAGACCCTAAGGTTATACCATATGGAACTAAGGTTTATATACCTCAATTTGACATGGTATTTACTGCTGAAGACTGTGGTGGAGCAATAAAAGGAAATAAAATTGATATATTTATGAATGACTCAAAGACAGTTTATAACTGGGGAAGAAAAACTATAGATATACGTATATTAAAATAATTAGATAATTTATATTTATACTGGAAATTATATTTTAATTAATATAGAGAGGAGCTCTTTATATATACATAAAATATAATTTCCAGTTTTTAATTTTAAGCACATAATAAAAAGTAAATTTTAACCATGTATAGATAAAAGCTATTTAAATTATAACTTACTATCAAATAAATCTATAAAAATTGTTGCAAAGAGTCAAAATATATGATATTATAGATTTCGTTGAGAAGCATTTCACTATGGGAGTGGATGGGTGCCGGTGTGCCCTCTAGTCTTCAAAACTAGTATGAGGGGTTAAGAGCCTCTTAGGTGGGTTCGATTCCCACGCATTCCCGCCAGTATGTAAAAGGTATCTTTTAATATTAAAAGATACCTTTTTAAATTTATTTTAAGATAATTTAGTTTTAATGATATATAATATCTGAGTATTATATAATGTATATTTTATAATACTATTATTGTTTAGATAAAAATCTAGGAGAGTGAAAAGATGGAAAATAATTTTACAACGAGAACTAGTTTTCTAGTTGGAGATGATGGAATAGAAAAACTTAAGAGTTCAAATGTAATAGTATTTGGAATCGGAGGAGTTGGTAGTTTTACTGTTGAGGCTCTAGCAAGGGCTGGAGTTGGCAATCTTACTATTGTGGATTTTGATGATGTAGATATAACTAATATAAATAGACAAATACCAGCTTTACATTCAACTGTAGGAAAGTATAAAGTAGATGTAATGGAAGATAGAATCTTGGATATAAATCCTAATATCAATATAAAAAAAATAAGAAGCCTTTACAATAAAGATACTAGTGATGAAATATTGGCTGAAAGATATGATTATGTTGTGGATGCAATAGATATGGTAAGCTCTAAAATACATCTAATTGAAACCTGTGAAAAAAAAGGCTTAAAAATAATAAGCTCTATGGGTATGGGAAATAAATTAGACCCAACTAAAATAGTCGTTACTGATATACACAAAACAAGTACTTGTCCTTTAGCCAAAGTTATGAGGAAAGAACTTAGAGATAGAGGCATTAAAAAATTAAAAGTAGTATATTCAACTGAACAACCAATAGAACTTAAAAAGAAAGTAATGAATGGGAGAAAAGTAACACCAGGTAGTGTATCATTCGTACCGTCTGTAGGAGGGCTAATAATTGCATCTGTAATAGTGAATGAATTATTAGAACAATAAGTTTAAATATTTTAATTTATAAGGTTTAAATACGTATTTTAAAGGCTAAAAGTATCAATGTAAAATTATTTTATATTGATACTTTTAGCCTAATTATATTATGCAGTTATAGTTTTATTTTTTTATGTATCTATCTCATATTTATGTTTTGTAAATATAATTTCTCCATCACTATAAAAAACAATATCACCTATTTTATCTGTTCTATAAATCGATACATGGTTTTGTTTCAAATTGTTGAGAACTTCTTTATGAGGATGACCATATTGATTTTTATATCCACATGATATAGCAGCTATATCTGGATTAATTCTTTTTATAAATTCTAAAGATGATGATGAATTACTTCCATGGTGACCTATTTTTATAAAATTAATATTGTCCAGTTCAAAAGAATGTAAGATTTCTTTTTCAATTGATTCTTCTGCATCACCCATAAATAAAAATGAGTTATTATTAAAAGTTAGTTCAAAAACTATTGAATTTAAATTTGATTCTTCTTGTATATATGATGGACTTAATACATATATATTTATATTGTTATCGATATTTAAAATATCATCCTTATAGAGATATTTAATAGAGAGGTTTTTGTCAGTACAAGAATTTATTAGATTTTGATAAGATTCACTACTTGTTGATTGTTCAGTCATATATATAGAACTTACATTAAATTTTTTTACGACATTATCAAGACTTCCTATATGGTCTGAATCTGGATGTGTCGCTATTATTATATCAATAGTTTTTATTTTTTTATGTTTCAAATAACTAGTAACTATATTTCCGCTATCTTCATCACCTCCATCAATTAATATATTTTTATTTGTGGGTGTTTGTACTAAAATACTATCACCTTGTCCCACATCTATCATATGTATAGATAGTAGAGATTTTTTGTCACAACCGCTTAAAAGTGATATTATAATAAGTATTAATAAAAAAATTTTATTTCTCAATAAAAAAATCACTCCAGTCATTACATGTTTATATAAATTTATGATGGGTAATATAAGATATATATGACTTATTATATTTTATATTTTAAACAATATAAATGAAATTAATACCAAAATAAAATTGGAGTTTTTATAGATATAAAATTTAAAAAATTAAGCAATAAAAAAGGTAGGAGGATTTTATGTTTTTCAAAGATATTGAACTAAATTCAAAAAAGGAGCTAGACCCATATTTTGATTTAGTAGATTATGAAGCTTGTGAGTACTGTTTTAGTACTTTATATATGTGGCAACATGTTTATAAGACAGGATATTATATAGGAGAAGATTTTGCTGTTTTAGTTGGTGAATACGAAGGTGATAGTTTCTCAATATTACCACTAGCTAAAAGAGAAAAACTTCCAGAAGTTGTAGATTTTGTACTTGAATATTTTTCTAAAAATAATAAAAAGATATACTTAAGAGGTATTACTACTGAAGTAGTAGAATTTTTAAAAGAAAAGTATCCAAATAGATTTGAGTATATAGAAGAAAGAGATTTATTTGACTATATCTATGATGCAGAAAGTTTAAGAACTCTAGCTGGTAAGAAGAACCAGAAGAAGAGAAATCATATAAATTATTTCTTAAAAGAATATGCAGGTAGATATGAAGTTAAATTATTAGATAAAGAAAACTTCAATGAATGTTTAGTATTAATGAAAGAATGGGAAAGTAATAAGGAAGAAAATGATGAATTTGATGAAAGTATGGATGATGAATTGGTAGGTATCAAAAAGATATTTAACCATTATGATGTACTAAAAGATAGAGTAAAAGTATTTGGTGTTTATGTGGATGGAAAATTAGAAGCATTCAGTATAGGAGAGCTTTTAAACAAAAATATGGCACTTATTCATATAGAAAAAGCTAATCCTGATATAAGAGGTCTATATCCATTTATAAACCAACAGTTTTTAGTAAATGAATTTAAAGATGTTGAATTTGTAAATAGAGAAGAAGATTTAGGTATTGAAGGTTTAAGAAAGGCTAAACTTTCTTACCATCCTTGTAGATTTGTTGAAAAGTACAGTGTTAGGGAGGCTTAGTAGGCTATATGGAGATTAGGTATGCTAAAGAGGAAGAAATAGAAAGTATAAAAGAAATTTGGAGTTATTGTTTTAATGATAGTGATAGTTTTATGAAGTTCTATTTTGAGGATAAGTATAAATATGAAAATACTGTAGTAGCTTTAGATGAAGGAAAAGTTGTTTCCTCTCTTCAGCTAAATCAGTATAAGTTAATACTAAATAATAAGGTATACAATACATCGTATGTAGTAGGGGTTTCCACACTTCCAGAAGGAAGAGGAACTGGATATATGAGTAAAGTTATTAAATTTACTTTAAATGAATTGTATAAAAAAGGACAATTAGTTTCTATATTGATGCCAATCGATTATAGACTTTATAGAAGATTTGGGTATGAACACTGTTATGACCAGATTGAATATACACTTAATACAGATGATTTAAAAAATTTTAAGTCAAGTGGAAAGATGATAAAAGCTGATGTATCACAAATTGATGATTTAATACAAATAGATAGAGCTTTTTTAAATGAGGTTAATGGTAATGTGTTAAAAGATGAACATTATTATGAAAACTTATTTAAAGAAATTCAAAGTGAAGATGGACTTTTATACATTCATGAAGGTAATGAAAAAGATGGATATATAGTTTATTTTCTTCAAGGAGACAAAATGTTTGTTAGAGAGTTATTTTATAAGAATATAGATGCTCTTAAATCAATGCTTAAATTTATATATAATCACAATACTCAATGCAAGATAGCTACTATATCTGCTCCTATAATAGACAAAATAAGATTTATATTAGACAACCCTAAAGATTGTGAGATAAAAATAAAACCTTTTATGATGGGAAGAGTTATAAATGTAAAGAAATTTATAGAGGATATAGTTGTGGATAAGGATATTAGTGGTTCGATTAATTTATTAATAGAAGACAAGTTTATAGATGAAAATAATGGTCTATTTAAAGTTTCTATAAAGAATCATAAGGTATCTATAGAAAAATTAGATAAAAAAGCCATAGAAGAGTCTCAAGACGGTTTTGATATTAAATTAGATATAAATGCCTTAACACAGCTAGCATTTTCGTATATAGATGTAGAGGAAGCTATTTTCTTAAATAATCTGGAAGGTGTTTCAAAAGAAACAATAGAAATACTTAAGTGTATTTTTTCTAAAAAAAATAACTATATAAATGAATATATATAAAAAGAATACGCCAAAAGATTTTCAAAGTCTTTTGGCGTATTCTTTTTATATAATAATTTATATTGTTTAAAAATTTACTATTTGAAAATAATCTAGATAATATGTTTTTATATAGGAGTGATTATAATTCAAATAAGAAGGCCTTTATTAATTATATTAATATTTATAATAGTTATATCATTTATGACCACAAATAGTAAAAAGAAAGATGAAGAACTTAATGATAAGATAATAACTATACAGGGAGCTGTTAAAGGTAAAAGTGAAAAGAAAAAATACAATCAATATAAGGTAGGTGTTTTTTTAATAAATGATTATTCAAGAAATAAAAATTTGAAAATTGGACAAGAAGTTAGTATTACAGGAAAATTTAAGAGTTTAGACAAGATGAAGTATGATGATTTTGATTATGGAAGATATATAAAAAGCACTGGATATAGAGGTATAATATATATAAATAACTATAAAGTTATTGGTAAAAATAAAATATATTCTTTAGTTGGAAAAATAAAGCTTTATGTAAGTAAGACTTACAGATATTTATATAAGAAAAATTCTGATTTCATAAATTCTATATTATTAGCTGAAGTTGAAAATCTGACTGATGAACAAAAAGAAATGTTCACTAGAACAGGAACTAGTCATGTAATATCTATATCTGGTCTTCATACAGGTATACTTTGTGTAATTATATCTTTTTTATTAAGAGGTATAAATAAATTGTATAAATTATTAATATTGTCGATTTTTATAACTTTATATTGTATAATGGTAGGTGCGTCTCCATCCATAATTAGGTCTATAACATTTGTTGTAGTGTTCTATTTGTCAATATTTATTGATAGAAAAAAGGATGGTATATCAACATTGTCTCTAATAGGGATAGTTTTAATTATGAATAACCCCTATGTTATATATAATGTAAGCTTTCAATTGTCTTTTTTAGCTACACTTTCTATATTAATATTCTATAATAGAATAAATAGTATTGTAAAATTAAGTATGGTATCATTGACAATATCATCAAATATATTAACTCTACCTATAATTTATTATACATTTAAGGGCATACCATTACTTTCAATTATAGGAAATTTGATTATAGTACCATTTGTAGGTGTAATAATGTATTTGAGTATTGCAAGCTTAATAGTATTTAAAGTAAGTGTAGTTATAGCTAAAATTATATCCTTTTTCAATAGTTCGTTGATAGAAAGCATATTTTTTTTACTAGATAAGCTCAGCAACTTAAATTTTGCATATATTAATATAGAAAATCCTAAATTTTATATTGTAGTGATTTATTACATAGGAGTGTTTTTTTACATATTTTACATAGAAGGAAAAGAGATAAAGGAGCAAGAAAATGGATTACAAGGATATT
Source organism: Clostridioides sp. GD02367 (assembly GCF_045900275.1). Classification (NCBI taxonomy): domain Bacteria; kingdom Bacillati; phylum Bacillota; class Clostridia; order Peptostreptococcales; family Peptostreptococcaceae; genus Clostridioides; species Clostridioides sp. GD02367. Next base: position 280,647 of record NZ_JBJODK010000006.1, read on the forward strand.
ATAAGGAATGTAAAAGAGAATAATTTTGAAAAAATGTATCTTTTTTATGGAAGAGAGTATTATTTAATCGAAAATGCAATAAAGGCATTTAAAGAGAGTTTAAACGAGGGAATGCTTGATTTTAATTTAGATATAATAGATGGAAAGGAAATAGTCTTAAATCAGCTTATAAGCTCTATAGAAACACTTCCATTTATGGATGATAGAAAAATAGTAATAATAAAAGATTTTGAATTACTAAAAGGAAAGAAAAAGAATTTTACTGATAGTGATGAGAAATACTTAATAGAGCATTTAGACAATACTCCAGATACTACCACTATAGTTTTTGTTGTGTATGGAGATGTTGACAAAAGAAAATCTTTAGTTAAGAAAATTGGAAGTAATGGAATTGTTTTTGATTGTGATAAACTTTCTGATATGGATTTATTTAAGTGGATAAAAAAATCTTTTGCTCTAAATGAAGTTATAATAGAAAATTCTCAAATAATGTATTTCATCGAGCAAGAAGGATACAGAGACAAGAGTAGTGAAAAGACTTTATCTGATTTGGAAAACGAGATAAATAAAATAAGTTCATTTGTTGGTAAGGGTAATAATGTAACTAACGAAGTAATTGATAAATTATCTCAAAAAAAAGTTGAGAATGATATATTTAAATTAATTGATTATATTGGAGAACAAAATGCTTCTAATGCAATGAAAATATTGAATGATATGATACAAGAAGGCGAGTCTGTTTTAGGGATATTTTCTATGATAGCAAGACAATTTAAAATAGTGATGCAAGTAAGACAGTTACAACTTGATGGATATTCAACAAAACTCATATCTGACAAACTGAAAATGCATCAATTTGTTGTAGGAAAAGCATTAAAGCAAACTAAGAATTTTTCTGATGATATAATTGTAGAAATCTTAAATTATATATTAGAAAGTGATTATAAAATAAAAACAGGTCTTATAAGGGATACTTTAGCAATAGAAATGTTGGTCAGTAGATACTGTAAAAGACAAATTATATAAATTAATAATATATAGAAAATAAATAGTAGAGTTATTCTAACTATTTATTTTTTTATTTTTTATTGTATAAATTTACAAAATAAAAAACCCCTACATAGGGGTTATTATATATAAGAAATATAAACTGGTAATTAAGCGTTCATACCGTTTAATTTTTGAGCTAATTTAGCTACTTTTCTAGCTGCAGCATTCTTATGTATAGTTCCTTTAGAAGCTACTTGGTATATTCTTTTTTGAGCGTATTGGAACTTAGCAACAGCATCTTCTCTGTTTCCAGCTGCAACAGCATCTTCGAATCTTCTTATTGCAGTTTTTATTTGAGATTTTCTAACTCTATTTAAAGCAGTTTTCTTTTCGATAACACCTATTCTTTTCTTAGCTGATTTTATATTTGCCACCGTGTTCACCTCCCTGTATTTTTTTATCATATTCATCGTCAACATATTAGATTTTAACAGAAATAAATCTAAAAATCAAGGATTATTATTTATATATTTTAATAATGTTTTTTATTTTGATTTTTTAGATTGTAGATTGTGTATAAATAATTTGCAATATCTTGTTTTTAGGTTGGGTTATGTTGTGTTTTAAATATTTTAATGTATATAAATTAATACTTCATTTTTGCAACAAATATTTTGAGATAACACAAACTATTAACATACATTTTGATAGTATTTCCAATTATTATAAGATAATACAAGAAATTGCTCATTTTTATAGATTTAGTAAAAAAATTTATAAAAATATAAAGTTATATGGTCTATTATGATAAATTTTCCATTGATTAAGATGATTTTTTATTTTATAGTCCATTATTTAAGGAGAGAAATAATATATAAGAAAGATTTATATTATTAAAATATAAAAAGAATTATTAACTGTGGAAATTTCGTTGTCACTAGTATTTTCTATTTTTCAATAATATCAAGTGTATCCATATTATTGACTAATTCAGTCATAAACAATATAATTATAATATGACTAATATAGTCATATTATTGGGTAAGGAGGTATCTAATTGAATAAGACGTTTGAAAATCTCAACAAGGAAAAAAAACGACGAATAGTAAATTCTGCAATAGAAGAATTTGCAAGCAAAGGATATAAAAGTGCAACGATAGATAATATAGTATCAAAAGCAGGTATATCAAAAGGCTCTATATTTCAATATTTTAAAAATAAAGAAAGTCTATACATATACCTTTGTAATTATCAAATAAATATCATCAAAGACGAGATATTGAATCAAAAAGAAATTAATGAAACTGATTTTTTTGAACTGTACAGACATGCAGTGCATACTAAGTTTAAAATACTTAAGAAAAATCCATATGTTTTTAAATTCTTTAAAACCTTATACTTAGATGATTCAAAAATAGCAAAAAAATGGTTAAATGATATATCTATGAACAAAAATCAATTAGTATTAAGTTTTATGGGGGATTATGATAAGACAAAATTTAGAGATGATATAGATATTGATATGGCAATAAAAGCGATTGAACTTACATTTGATGGACTATCAATGAAATGGATAGAAAAACTATCATATGAGAATTATGAAAAAGATTTGAAAAGTTTATTTGATGAAGTTGAAGATTATATAAATTTTTATAAAAAATTATACTATAAGGAGTAAAATAATGTTTATTGAAATCAATAACTTATGTAAATCATATAAGAGTGAGGATATAGAAACCATAGCATTAAAAAATGCGAATATTTCGTTAAATAAAGGGGAGATAGGTGTAATATTAGGACCTTCAGGAAGTGGTAAATCTACCTTGATGAATATTCTTGGAGGATTAGACAGTGCTGATAGCGGTGAAGTGATTGTAGATGGTATTGATATTGTTAAATTATCAGATGATGAATTAGTTGAATACAGACGAGAAAAGACAGGTTTTATATTTCAGTCATACAATCTTATTCCACATTTAACGGTACTAGAAAATATAGAAATAATACAAAATATTAGTAAATCACCACTTGATATTAATGAAGTATTAGAATCAGTAGGATTAATAGATAAGAAAAATAGATTTCCAAGAGAATTATCTGGTGGACAACAACAACGTGTAGCAGTAGCAAGAGCTATAATAAAAAATCCAGCAATATTACTTTGTGACGAATTGACAGGAGCCCTAGATTATGAGTCTGCTATTGATGTACTTTCTCTTGTACAAGAAATAAATAGAAAGTTTAATACTACAATTTTAATAATTACACACAATGCAGCAATAGGTGAAATGGCAAACAGAATATACAAATTTAGAAGTGGAGAAGTTAAAGACTATATTATTAATAATGACCCTATTGATGCAAAGGGAGTGGAGTGGTAATGAAGCTAAATAAAAGTATATTACGTGTAATGAAAGAAAATAGAGGGCAATACATAGGTATGTTATATATGTTGATATTATCAGTATTTCTGTTTGTTGCTTTAACTATTACAGCTCAAAACTTAAAGTATAATAAGGACATGTATGTAAAAAATAATGTTCAAGAAGATTTGGAATTTTATACTAGTAACAAAATTGATAATATAAGAGAAATAGAAGATAAGTTTGATTTAAAGTTTCAAGAGACGCTTGTAAAAGAATATAAATATGGTGATAAAACATTAAGATTATTTACACCAAATAAAAAAGTGAATATTACAGCAGTATTAGAAGGTGCTATGCCAAGAGTTGGAGAAATAGCACTAGACCCTCAATTTGCTAAATCTAATAAATTAAATATTGGGGATGAATATCATATTGGAAATTCTTCTTATAGAATATCAGGATATATTGGTATACCAAATTATGCTTATATACTTGAAAAAGATGGAGATGTGATTAATAATCCAAAGAATTTTGGTATAGGTATTTTAAATAAAGAAGATATGGTAAGTGGAGATTATTTATATTCAGTAAAATATAATAAAAATAGAGAGATATATACACAGTCAAAAAATCTTAAAAACTACCTGAACACTAATGAAGTAAATATAATTGATTGGACTTATGCTAAGAATAATATGAAAATATCAATGTTAGATATCGAAGTAACAGCAATAAGTGTTTATTCAGTTATTTTACCTACAGTCATATTACTAATAACAGTTGTATTAATAAGTATTGTTTTAGGTAGAATGATGAAAAATGAGATGGCAAACATAGGTACTTTATATGCCTTAGGTTATAGAAAAAAAGAAATAATGATTCATTACATGAACTATCCTATAATACTTTCAAGCATCTCAGGAGTAATTGGTGGGATAATTGGTATTATAGTACAGAAGTATCTATTTGATTTATTCCTTACGTTTTTCCCAATACCAATAGAAAAAATATCATATAGTCCTATTTATTTTATACTGGGTATAGTTTTATGTATGGTGTTTTCAATTATTGGAAGTTATTTATCAATTAATAAAGTATTAAAATTGTCACCAGTGTTGTTAATGAAAAATGAAAATAAGAGACAAAAGGTAAATATAATTGAAAGAAAGTTGACTTTGAATAATTTAAAATTTAAAAATAAATTTGCTATAAGAGAACAATTAAGGTCAATATCTCGTTTAGCATTTTTGGTAATTGGAGTTTCTATAGCTACAGTATTTTTAATGTATGGGTTTATTGCTAAATGTTCTATGGATTATATGATAAATCAAGAAAGAAATGATGTAATTAGTTATAAGTATGAGTATATATTAAAGCAATTAAGTACAGATAAACCACCTATAGGTGGAGAAGGAGTATCAGGCGTTAAGTTCGTACTTGATAGTGAAATGAATAATGACTTTGAGTTAATAGGTGGAAATAAAAATTCACAGATGATTAGTTTAAAGGACAAAAAGGGAAATGAAATAAGTATAGATGATAACAAGTTTATTATTACATCTATAATGGCAAAAAAATATAACCTTAGTATTGGTGATAAGTTATCTTTTATTAATATAGTTGATGATAAGGAGTATTCTATAAAAATCACTGATATCGCTCAGACCAATTCAGGAGATTATGTATTTACTTCATTAAATAGCTTTAATCATATGATGGGGTTGGAAAAAGGTTCATATAATGCGATTATGTCAAAAACACCAATTGAAATTAACAAAGATATGGTATATATGATAAATACACCAAACAATATAACTAATATGTTAGAAGACTATATGCAATTAATGTCAGCCTTTATATATGGAATAGCATTTGTAGCATTTATTATAGGTGTAATTATCATATATGTAGTTGCATCTATAAGTATAGATGAAAATAAAAATCATATAGCCCTTATGAAGGTGTTTGGATATAAAAAGAAAGAAATAAACTCAATGATGCTTAATGGCTCAAGAATATATGTAGTCCTTGGATATATTATAGGGGTTCCTATAGGTTACTCTATAATAAAAGTAATATTTAAGATATTTGAATCATTAGATATAGCTTTAGAAGCAAGACTCAATTTATCCTATGTGATAATTGGTTTTGTTATAATAATTCTTACATTTGAAGTATCCAAATTTATGTGTGCTAGAAAAATTGATAAAATATCTCTAAGTGAAGCTCTTAAAACTCAAAAAGAATAGTAAAATAAATTATTTAAATCCACAAAGGGTTGTTGCACTAAAAATTACTTTTTTTAGTGTGACAACTCTTTTCTATACTCCTATATAAATAGATTATTTGATATTTTTATATCTATAAAATGGATTAATAAAAATACAATTTAAGTTATAATTACTATTTATATCATATACTTGAATAATCTAAAAAATTAGACTATAATATTTTTATAGACTAAAGAAAGGGATGATAAGATGGACATAGCAAAATTAATTTTAAATCCTGTTAGACTTCGTATTTTACAGTATATTAGACTTCATGGTAGTGTTCGAACATCTGACATTGTAAAATATCTAAATGATATACCCCGTGCAACAGTTTATCATCATGTAAAAATTTTAGAAGAGAACAACATGATTGAAGTGGTAAAAGAAAATCGTGTGCGTGGCACTATTGAAAAAGTTTATGCACTAAAAGAATATACAGCAGATATGGAAGGAGAAACATTTGTTGCACTTTCCACAGCATTTCATGTAGGATTGATGCAGGAAATGAATGAGTATTTTAGTAGAAAAGAGCAAGAACATAAAAAAGATAATGTATTTTTTACTTCAGCATTACTATATATGAGTGATGATGAATATGAAAATCTTCTTAAAAGTATAGCTGATTTATTGAAGCCATATGTAGAGCAGAAGCCTAAGTCAAATCTAAAACTTAGAAAACTTTCAATTATATCTTCTCCACCAGTTGATAATGATAAGACAAAATAGTATACATCTCATCTTTATAGAAGGAGGTTACGTATGAAATTTCATGAATTTGGAAATAAAAACAAACCACATATTATGTTGATTCATGGAGGAGGGAATGCTTGGTGGAACTATTTACGACAAGCAGAAGTTTTGTCCAAGAATTATTATGTGATACTTCCTACATTGAATGGTCATGGAGAAGAATATGAAACAACATACATTTCCACTGAGGATACAGCAGACAAGTTGATGGTATATATAGATGAAAAGTGTGATGGACACCTTTTTGCCCTGTGTGGGGTATCACTGGGTGGTCAAATTGTAATGGAGCTTTTATCTAGAAAATCTGATATTGCTAAAAAAGCAATTATTGATGGAAGTATCTGCTACCCAAGACCTACTATGGCACGATTTTGTATTGCTGGTATTCGATTTTTTGGAGGACTTTTATTCAGTGAGAAAGCTTGTCGTTTTCAAATTGCTATGATGCCAAAATTGTTACCTAAAAATATGCAGTATCCAGAGAAGATTAAAAAATATTATATGCAAGATATGCCACATGTCAGAAAAGAAACCTTTTACAATATATATCGTACTTATATGATGAAATATACGCTTAAAGAGAGTATAAAAACAACCAAAGCAGAAGTAATGTACTGGTATGGAGAAAAAGAAATGAAATGTGTTAAAAACTCTGCAAAGATGTTTAAGTCTTTTGTTAGTACTTGCCAAATTTATGAAGCTAAGGGTTATAATCATGGATATTTATCTCTTTATCTTCCAAATGAATGGTTGGAAATTGCTGAACCATTTTTTCAACAAGAATAAAGGAGTAAGGTGGTTACAGGGTAATCTATATAACGAATGAAAACTTAATAGGAAAATGATAAATAGATGAAAAGGTAGCGCCTATATAAATAGTTGCTACCTTTTTACATTTGTAAATAAATGATAGATAAGAATGTTTACTGACAAATTACTGACCAATCTCAATTTTCTTACATTGAAAGCCTTAATTTTACTTGTTTTAAATAAATTTATATTTTTTTGTTATAAAATACTAAATTTTGTTAACAATTATAATTAGCATTTAATTTATACTGGAGGTTTATATGATTAGCGTAAGAACAGATTTAGCTTTAGAAGCTAGTGAAATGTGTGAAAAGTCTCAAGAAGGAAGTAGTATTCCTGGTGTAAAAATAGAAACGAAAGAATTAGAAAATTGTATTGTAACAAAAGTTGAAGTAATAGACAGGCAAGGCGCAGAGATAATGAATAAAGATATAGGAAAGTATATAACTCTGGAAAGTAATCTTATGAAGTTTGATGATGATGAGTCAAGAGAAGAAATGATAAATTATTTAAAAGAAGAGTTAGTAGATATATTTGGACAAGACAAAAATAAAAAAACATTGGTAATTGGTCTTGGGAATAGAAATATTACTTCTGATGCGTTAGGACCAAAGAGTGTATCAAAAACACTTGTCACTAGACATCTTTTTAAAAATTATAATAAAGACTATGATGATGATTTCACTGAGGTATCAGCTTTAAGCCCAGGAGTTATGGGCGTTACTGGAATAGAGACTAGTGAAGTAGTAAAGTCATTGGTTGAGAAGGTTAAGCCAGATAGAGTAGTAGCAATAGATGCATTGGCTTCAAGAAAAATGGAAAGAGTAAACTCTACTATACAAATATCAACAGCAGGAATATCACCTGGTGGAGGTGTTGGAAATACTAGAAAATCTCTAACTAAGGAAACTTTAGGAGTAGAAGTTATTGCAATAGGTGTACCAACTGTGGTTGATGCAGCAACTCTTACTATAGATGTTTTAGATATGGCAATAGACAATTTAATAGCTCAATCAGAAGAAACAGAAAGTTTTTATGAAATGTTAAAAAAACTTAAAGAAGAAGAAAAATATCATCTAATAAAAGATTCATTAGACCCATATGACAAAAATTTAATAGTAACACCAAAGGATATAGATGATACAATCGAAAATCTATCTATAATAATAAGCGAAGGCTTAAATAGGTCTTTACATCCAGGTAGATTGGTATAAAATAAGGAGGAACAATTATGTTTAAAAAATGCATTAAAGTAGTAACCTTGACTTTTATATTAGCATGCATTTTACCAGGAAAATCATTGGCTTTGAATCAAGATGATTTTTTAAAGTTTCTAGTAAATTCATCTTATCCAGAAGCTAAAGTCGAAGGAAATAATACAGAAGATAAAAAGAATAATAAAAATAAAGAAGTAAATAAAGAAAGCAAAAACGAAAATGAAAAATCTGAAGATGTAAGTAAAGTTGATAATAAAAAAGAAAGTGAAAAAGAATATATAAAACTTTATGTTGGTAAAGAGAATGTACCAGATATTGAATCAAAAAATTCTGATACAACTGAAACTAACACTACATCTAGTTCAGAATACAAGGATGATTTAAGAGTAACTAAAGAAAATCCAAGGATTTTAATATATCATACTCATGGATGTGAAACTTATTCAAATTCACCTGATGGAAATTATCATTCAAGAGATAAGAAAAATTCAGTAATGGAAGTAGGAAGTGCATTGACTAGTGCTTTAGATAGTAAGGGATGGGGTGTAGTGCATACAACTAAGTACCATGACTATCCATCTTATAATAATTCTTATGCAAGTAGCTTAAAAACAATAAAAAGTATACTCCCTAAATATAATTCAGTGGACATAGCAATAGATTTACATAGAGATGCTAGGGATTTAACTAATCCAGCCACTAAAGAAAAAGACCATTTAAAATATACAACTATGATAAATGGAGAGAGAGTAGCAAAGTTTTTCTTTGTTGTAGGAGGTAAAAATACAAATAGAGCACAACTTAGAGCTTTAGCAGATGATATAACTGCTTTTGCTGAAAAGAAATACCCTGGTTTGGTGTCTCCAATAGTAGAAAAAGACTATGCTAGATTTAATCAATTTGCAGTTAAGAATCATATGCTAGTAGAAATAGGAAATAATGCAACAAGTATAGAAGAATCGAAAGCTACTACAAAGTATCTAGCTGAGATTTTAGATGAATATTTTAAACAAAAAAATTAGATTGTCAGGTATAATTAGGAGCATGTTAAATGAGCCGATTAGAAAAAAATATAGAAAGTAAAAGTAAATTAAGAAAATATAAGTATATTATGAGAATCGTGTTTTTGATTACTATGATTATAGGGACATCAGTTTGTGTCTTTATAGTAGATAGTAATGCAAAAAGCATGTTAGGAATGAAACAATATGATTTTCCAAGTATTAATTTTGATATAACAAATTTGAATTTTGATATAACAAACTTTGATATAGATGGAATCCTCAAAAAATTTAATAAGTAGTAATAAGTGAATAAGGTTTATTGATTAAAATAAGCCTTATTTTAGTTATATGTTCCTAGTGTAGAAAATAAAAATACATTAACTGTGTCTTATAGGATTTACTTTAAGTTTATGATATTATATAATATTTAGTGTTAGACTTGATAATCCACATATAATGTGGATAATTTTGTTTAATGCCAATTAGTTTATATTCAAAAATTTTAAATTTGATTAAAAAATAGCTACGCATACTCGTGACTTTAGTCGTTAGTTAGTAGCTAAAGTAGTCAGCATATAGGGAAACTTATATGTAGAGATAGGATATAACCTATCCAATACTACTTGAATTGCTGGAAACCCCTAAAGCTAACCAAACTAAAACATAAGGATGAAATAAACATAAGGATGAAATAAACCTAAGTGTGAAAGTTACGAAAGTAGAAAAAATTGGTT